>CAXGVP010000445.1:0-4023 GCA_964013055.1 uncultured Albimonas sp. | reverse complement strand
TTGATCGGGTTCGCCACGTTCGGCACGGTCCCGGTGGGAGACAGCGGGTGCGGCACCTCGATCTTCATCTCGCGCGCGATCACCTGCGGCTCCTCGAAGGTCTTGTCGATGGTGTTGAGGCCCGAGCACGGCACGCCGGCCTTCGGCAGCTCGACCAGCCAGTGCTCCCGCGGCTTCAGGCGCATCCGCTCCGAGATGATCGCGGCCAGCGCCTCGCGGTTGGCGTTGCGGTCGGGCACGGTGACGAAGCGCGGGTCGTCGGCAAGCTCCGGAACCCCCAGCTCCCGCGTCAGGATCCGGAACTGGCGGTCGTTGCCGCAGGCCACGATCACCTCGCCGTCCGAGCAGGGGAACGGCTGGTAGGGCGAGAGGTTGGGGTGCCAGGCGCCGGTGCGCTCAGGCACTTTCCCGCCGATGAAGTAGTTCATCGCCTGGTTCGCGAGCCACCCCACGTGGACGTCGAGCAGCGCCATGTCGATGTGCTGCCCGCGCCCCGTACGCTCGCGGTGCTGCAGCGCGGCGAGGATCGCGATCGTCGAATACATGCCCGTGGTCAGGTCGCAGATCGCCAGCCCCACCCGCTGCGGCCCGCCGCCGGGCGTGCCGTCGGGGTTGCCGGTGATCGACATGATCCCGCCCAGCCCCTGGATGAGGTAGTCGTAGCCCGGCTCCGGCGCCTTCGGCCCGGTCTGCCCGAAGCCGGTGATCGAGCAGTAGATCAGCCGCGGGTTCAGCGACATCAGGTCCTCGGCCCCGAGCCCCAGCTTGGCGAGCCCGCCGACCTTGAAGTTCTCGACCACCACGTCCGCGGTCTTGGCGAGCTCTCGGATCACCTCCTTGCCCTCTTCCGAGCGGAGGTTGACCGTGACCGAGCGCTTGTTGCGATTGGCCGACATGTAATAGGCGGCCTCGTTGGTGTCGTTCCCGTCCTTGTCCTTGAGGAACGGCGGCCCCCAGGAGCGGGTGTCGTCCCCGCCGTCCGGGTTCTCGATCTTGATCACGTCCGCGCCGAAGTCGGCCAGCATCTGGGTGCACCAGGGGCCGGCGAGGATGCGGGACAGGTCGAGGACGCGGATGCCGTCGAGAGGGGCGGACATGCAGGGGCTCCGGATGGGGGCTGGGACGGGCGACGGGGTCGGACGGCGCCTCGGGCGGCCGGTTCCGACGTGCGGGATGCGGACGTCGCGACCCGCAGGGCGCGTTCCGCGACGCGCGGACGAAGCACTGCGTTCCGCGAACGCGCGGACGATGCACCGCAACGCGTCTCAGCGCAAGGCGGCCTCCCGGCGCGCCGGCCGGCAGGCGGCGCAGGTCCGGCCTTCGCGGCCGGTTTCGCCGCCGCCCCCCGGGGCGATCGCCGCGCGGGGCTGGAAAGACAGGCGGCGGGCCCGTCGCGACCGTCCAGGCATCCAATCCTCGCGAGCCTGGAATACCAGGTGGGCGCCGGGTGCTTCAGGCCACGACCCGAAACAGAGCCAGCTCCCGCGAGAAAAATTAGGCCACCAGGATTTGGCCCCGTGACGTGAGGGACAGCACCCGCCTGCCCTCCGACATAGTCCTGCCCCCCCGCCTTGAGAAGCCCCGAGCGTCTCGGCTTTTCCCGAACGCGACCGTGCCGCAGGCTTTGCGCAAGGGAATCGCCTCCCCCCTCTTGACCCGCCCCCTGCCCGTGGGTAGGAGAGCGGCCGTCGCCGTTGGGGAATAGTTTAACGGTAGAACAGCGGACTCTGACTCCGTCGGTCCTGGTTCGAATCCAGGTTCCCCAGCCACACCTCCGAAAATCGCCATGAAATCAGCGGTCGCCCAACCGGGCGATCCCGCTCCGAGCCGGCGCGACACCAACTGCTGCACAGGACATCGGCTTCGCCCTGCGAGCCGGAGGGCGAACAGCGCCCCACGCATTCCCCATGTGCATCCCAGAGGCCGGATCTGGAGCTATCGACGCCGAAGCCCGGCTCGTCTCGCTCGCCTCGGACCGCGACGTTTTTTTCTTTTTTTCGCTTCTTACCGACCTCCTTCCCGCCGCGGCGGCCAGGGCTCGCGTGATCGACGCCGCGCTCGAAGAGTTATAGGCGTGGGCGGAAAGAATGTTCGACAGCGCAGTGCAGCCGGTGACGGCCGAAACGATCGACCTGGGGGTCGGCTAGGCCTTCGATCGGCAGGCCAGAGAGATCGTGCGCGACCACTTCCACGCAGGACCGCGCACCGAGGACGAGGCGAATGCGGCGCTGGCCAGGGCGACCACGGATCGCGAGGCGCTCGCTCGAGCCGCCCGCCTTCGTGACTTCTCTCCGGCGCAGGCGCCGGTCGCAGAGGCCATGGAGGCGCTGGGCCTGGCGGATCCCATCGCGCATGACGTCGCCGCCCGCCTGATGGCTTCCGCCTTCGGCAAGCGGAAGAGCCTGGCGACCCCGCGTCACCACCTTGAAACCGAAGGCAGCCTCGAGGCCGCCGCGGATGCGGCCGGCGTCTCGCCGGTAGATCTCGATCGGGTCTCGGCCGCTGAGCCCGAGCGGGTCATCGATCTGAACACGGCGTTCGGAACGGCGAAGAAATTCGCGACGTCGGACGGGATAAGGAACCCCATCCAGTCCGCGGCCCGTATCATGATCGAACGGCTGCGGGGCCGGACGCCGCTCGACGCCTGTCTGGCCTGCCGCCGGTTCCGTGGGCACGAGGACAAGATCGTGATCATGGATCTGGAGAGCGGACATGCAGGGACGAACGTTCAGTCGGGAGGTCAGGATCGAGGCGGTGAAGTTGGCGACGGAGCGGGGCGTGTCGGTCCCGCAGGCGAGCCGGGACCTTGATCTGGCGGAGAGCGTCCTGCGGCGCGAGAGGCTGCGGCCGCGCCGACCTCGCCCTTCCCCGGCCACGTGCAGCAGCGCGCCGAGCTGGCGGAGATCGCGGCCCTGAAGACAGAGGTCGCCAGGCTCGAGGCGGAGCGTGACACCCTGAACAATGGTCGACATTGGAACGCCCTTGGTCCGAGCGACAATGGCGACGCGGTCTTCGCGTGGGAAGCGACATGACGTTCGCCTTCATCGCGAGGCGCCGGGGTCTCGCGCTCGGGCTTCCACGCGTGGCTCGACCGGCCGCTCAGCGCCCGCGCGATCCGGGACGGATCGCTCGTCGCCGCCATCGGGCGCAGCTTCCAGGCCAGCGACCGGACCCATGGCGCCCGGCGCGTGAGGCGCGACGTCCTGGACGAAGGTCCGTCCTGCGGCCTGCACCGGATCGAGCGGCTTATGGGCCAGAGCGCGATGCAGGCTCGCCCGAAGCGGCGCACCGAAGGACGGCGGCGAGCGATCCATGTTCGCCGACTACATCCTTGATCGGGAGTTCGCGGCGGAGCTGCCGAACCGGAAATGGCTGGCCGACGTCGCCTGTGCCTGGACCGCCGAGGGCCGGCGCCACGTCGCCGTGGTCCTGGATCTGGCCTCACGCCGCGGGGTCGGCTGGTCGATGAACGCGGAACGTGACGCGACCCTGGCGATGGATGCGCTGATGACGGCGGCCTGGCGGCGCGGCGAGGCGGATGCCCTTCTTCATCATCCGGACCAGGGATCGCACCACTCGAGCGAGCCCTTCCAGCGCCGTCTGTAGGCGCATGGCATCCCCTGCTCGATGAGCCGCACGGGCAATGTCTGGGACAATTCGGCGATGGAGAGCGTCGTCTCATCGCTGAAGGCCGAACGCATCGGACGCAAGGTCCACCGCCCCTGCGACGCCGCGCGCGCCGACGTGTTGGACGACTTCGAGCGCTTCTGCCCCCGCGGCGACGATATTCGAAGTTGGACTGCCTCAGCCCGATGGCGTTCAAGGAACGGGCGATGCAGACCTGATACGGCGTCCACGGAACCGGCGGCAGGCCATGTGTCCGATGGAAGTGAAGGAGCGCCACCATTTTCCCGAGAGCTTCAATCGGCAAGCCGTCGAACGGGTCCTCGACAGCAGTCTGCCGATCGTGCGCGTCGCCGAGGTGTTCGGCCTGCACGAGACGCTGCTGCGGCGCTGGATGAA
>CAXGVP010000444.1:0-4030 GCA_964013055.1 uncultured Albimonas sp. | reverse complement strand
CTGTAGTTCAGACGTGTGCTCTTCCGATCTGCCCCGCCGGGCGCCAGGACGGCGACGCGCAGGGCGACGGGGACCGCGACCCGGGCGGCGCGCCCCCTCGGCCTCATCCCTGCGCCCCCACGAAGGCCAGCACCCCGCCCGCGCGGTCGCAGACCAGCACGTCGACGGCCACCGGCGCCTCGCCCAGCGCCTTGCGCGCGGCGGCGGCGGCCGAGCGGCCGATGGCCTCGGCCAGCGCCGGCGCCTGGGGCCCGGCCTCCTGCAACGCCTGCAGAACGGTGTTAGCGGCGGCGATCCGCTCCGCCCCCTCGACGCCCGCCGCCCCGGCCAGCGCCGCGAGACGGGCGAAATCCACCTGGCTGCGGGAGGAGTGCAGGTCCATCGCCCCCTGCCCCAGCTTGGCGAGCTTGGCCGCGCCGCCCGCCAGCGTCAGCCGCGCCACCGGGTGGCGGGCGAGATATTTCAGCAGCCCCCCCGCGAAATCCCCCATGTCGAGGCAGGCATGCTCCGGCAACCCGAAGCGCGCCCGCGCCGCGGCCTCCGACGAGGCGCCGGTGGCGCCCATCACATGCGCCAGCCCGGCGGCCCGCGCCACGTCCACGCCCCGGTGGATCGAGGCGATCCAGGCCGCGCAGGAATAGGGCCGCACGATCCCGGTGGTGCCCAGCACCGAGAGCCCGCCCCGGATCCCCAGCCGCGGATTCCAGGTCTTCGCCGCCAGCGCCTCGCCGCCGGGGATCGAGATCTCGACCTCCGCATCGGCGCCCTGGGCGAGCTCGGCCGAGACCTCGGCGATGGCTTCCTCGATCATCTTGCGGGGGACGGGGTTGATGGCGGGCTCGCCGGGAGGGATCGGCAGGCCAGGCCGGGTGACCGTGCCCACGCCGGGCCCGGCGCGGAAGGTCACGCCGGAGCCGGGCGGGCCGCGGCGCACGCGCGCCTCGATCAGGGCGCCGTGGGTGACGTCTGGATCGTCGCCCGCATCCTTGCGCACGGCGGCGCAGGCGTGATCGGGGGCGAGCGTGCGGGTCTCCAGCGCGAAGCGGGGGGTCTGGCCGCGGGGCAGGACGATGCTCACCGGATCCTCCCAGCCGCCGCCCAGCAGCGCCCGCCAGGCGGCCTTCGCGGCCGCGGTGGCGCAGGCGCCGGTGGTGAAGCCGGTGCGCAGGGGCGCAGCCCCGGGGGGCGGCGCCTCGGCCGGGTCGGGCGGCGGCGGGGGCATCGGCCTCAGGCCTCGTCCTCGAAGAGGTCGCGCATCCACTCCGACGACTTCCACGCGGCCTCGGGGGGCGTGTGGCCCGGGCGGGGGGCATGGGGCGAGGGCTCGGCCACGTCCATCCGGGGGATGTAGCGGGGGCAGTTGGGGAAGATGTGCTCGGCGACGACGCGCACCAGCCGGCGGGCGCCGGGCAGGTCCGCGACCGCCTCCGGCCGGTCGTCGATCTCGGCCCGGCCCGAGATCCGCATCCGCGCGGCCGAGCCGTCGAAGAGGGCGCCGTCGAGGCGGATGAACAGCAGCCCGCAGCGTCCGGTGGCGGCGATGTTGCCCAGGCTGCGGTACATGCGGTTGCCGTCGTAGTCGGGGAACTCGAGCGTGTTCGGCCCGGTGACCCGCACGAAGCCCGGGGCGCCGCCCTTGAAGGAGCAGTCGACCGAGGTCTCGGAAAATGTGGCGAGGAAGAAGAACGGGGCCTGGGCGATCATCGCCCGGTCGGCCTCGGTGAAGGCGTCGTGGCGGCGGACCTGCTCGAGCCGGTCGGGCACGGCGCGGCCTTCGTAGCGATCCTGCAGCTCGCGCATCTTCGGGTCGTAGAAGGGCATGGCGGGCTCCTCGCGCCGGGCGTCGGGTGGAGCGGCGAGACTAGGCGACAGGCGCGCCGCGCGCCAGACGCCGCGGGGTCGCCGGGCGCTGCCGCCCCGCTGCGCGGGACGGGACGCCCGCCCGCCGACCCCGTCATGGCGGCCGCGCGCGGGGCGGACGCCGCACGCGGGAAAGGCGACGCACGCGAGGCACGGACGGGCCGACGGGGGGGTACGGCAGGCGCCTGGAACAGGTCGACGCCCGAAGGCGTCCGACGGGCACCGACGCGCCTGCCCTGGCGACGCCGGTTCGCCGTCTGCCTCGCCAGGAGCAGCCGTGACGATGACGACCGCTCAGCTGGCCGACGTGGCGCACGAAAGGACCCTCGGCGCCGGAACTACGGCGTCGGACGACCGCCCCCGCAGCCCCCCCCAACCTTGCCCCCCGCACTCGGACGCACGAACGCCGGCCGCGCCGGCGCGAACCATGACCGCGTATCGAGCCGACAATGGCCACGCATCTCGCGACCGACGGGCGCCAGCGTCGGCAGGCGCGGCGCTCGGCGCGATCCCGTTAGGAAGCCCCGACGGGGGAACCAGCCAGTCGTCGCCCCCTCGACGGATCTTTATCGAGCGCGGCCGCGCCGCCGCCCGGACGCACTGCCAAGGCGAGGCGAAGGACCGATCGACCGCCGCCCCCTGTTCCTCCCTCGCATCCATCCGCGCCGCAACCGCAGACCCTTCGCCTCCACGCCCGCGTCTCTTCGCCGTATCGGCCCCTGCCGCGCCCCCCGACGGGCCCTCGCCACAGGGCTGGCGCAGGCCGCGCCGGCTGGTAGAGAGGGGGCGACACGCCGGAGGCCCCATGTCCGACCCCCAGGATCCCGATCCCCAGAGCCCGCTTTCGCCCCGCAGGCCGTGGGACCGGCTGGGCGAGGAAGCCTCGCTGCTGTGCTACGCCCTGCAGTTCCTCACCCGCCTGCCGATCCCCGCCGCCGCAGCCGGCCACGGACCCGACCGCCTGGCGCGCGCCGCGCGCTGGTTCCCGGCGGCGGGGGCGCTGGTGGGGCTGGCCTCGGGCCTGGTCTTCGCCGCCGCCGCCCTGGCGCTGCCGCCGCTGGCCGCGGCGGCCCTCGCGCTCGCGGCCGGGATGGCGCTGACCGGCGCCCTGCACGAGGACGGGCTCTCGGACACGCTCGACGGGCTCGGCGGCGGCTTCACCCGCGAGCGGGCGCTCGAGATCATGCGCGACAGCCGCATCGGGGCCTATGGCGCCGCGGGCATCGGCTTCAGCCTGCTGGTCCGCGCCGGCGCCCTGACCGCCTTCGCCCCGGCCGAGGGCCTGGCCGCCCTCGTCGCAGCCCACGCCGCCGGCCGCGCGGCGATGCTCCCCGCGATCCGCTTCGCCGCCTACGCGCGGCCGGCCGGCGCGGCCGCCCAGGTGGCGGGAGGCATGCCGGCGGGCGCGTTCGCCGCCGCGGTCGTCCTGGCGATCGTGATCTGCACGGGCGCCGCGGGCTGGGCCGGCCTCGCGGCGCTCGCGGCGGCCTTCGCCGCGGCCGCGGCGGCGCTGGCGCGGCTGCTCCGCCGGCTGGGCGGCTACACCGGCGACGGCCTCGGCGCGATGGAACAGGCCGGCGAGGTCGCGGCCCTGCTGACCCTCGCCGCCCTCCTGCCCGGCTGATCGCGATGCTGGTCATGCGCCACCCCCGCACCGCCGCCCCGCCGGGCCTGTGCTACGGCCGCCACGACCCCGGCCTCGCCCCGGGGTGGGAGGCGCGCATCGACGCGCTGGCGCCCGGCCTCGCCCGGCCCGACGTCGTCGTCTCCAGCCCCGCGCCCCGCTGCCTCAAGCCCGCCCGCCGGCTCGCGGCCGCCCTCGGCGCGCCCCTGCACGAGGAGCCGCGCCTGCTGGAACTCGACTTCGGCGCCTGGGAGGGCCGCCCCTGGGCCGAGATCCCGCGCCCCGAGAGCGACCCCTGGGCGCAGGACCCGATCCGCCGCGCCCCCCCCGGCGGCGAGCGCTTCGCGGACCTCGCCGTGCGCACCGCCGCGGCCCTGGCCGAGGCGCCCCCCGCAGCCCTGCTGCTGTGCCACGCCGGCCCGATCCGCGCGATCCTGATGACCCTGCGCGGGCTGAGCTTCGCGCAGGCCTTCGCCCGCCCGGTCCCCTACGCCACCCCCTTCGACCCCGCTCCCCCGGGCTGAGGCCCGCGGCGGGGTCGGCGGG
>CAXGVP010000443.1:0-4047 GCA_964013055.1 uncultured Albimonas sp. | reverse complement strand
GACGCAACGCCCGCGACCGGCCCAAGCCCGCCCGCAGGGCGCCTGTAGACCGCACACCGCCGCAAGGCGGCCCCTCCCCCTGCTGCCCAGCCCGCCGCCGGCCAAAAGGCGCAACGCCCGCGCCAGGCCCAAGCCCGCCCGCAGGGCGCCTGTAGACCGCCCGCCGCCGCAAGGCGGCCCCTCCCCCCTGCGGCCCACCCCGCCGTCGGCCGAAAGACGCAACGCCCGCGCCAGGCCCAAGCCCGCCCGCAGGGCGCCTGTAGACTGTCCGCCGCCGCAAGGCGGCCCCATCCCCCTGCGGCCCAGCCCGCCTCCGGCCGAAAGACGCAACGCCCGCGACCGGCCCAAGCCCGCCCGCAGGGCGCCTGCGGGCCGGAGAGCGGGGTCGCAGGCCTCCGGGGGAAGGGACGGCCGGCGGGGGCTCGGCGATGGGGGGATCAGCCGGGGGGGAGCTCGGCGAGGGCCGCCTCGGCGTCGGGCCAGATGCGGAACAGCTTCGCGAAGCCGCTGATCGCGAAGACCTCGGCCACCGGCTCGCTCATCCCGCTCAACCCCAGCGCCGTGCCCGTGGCCCTGGAGCGGCGGGCCGCCAGCAGCAGCCCCCGAAGGCCCGCCGAGGAGATGTAGGAGAGGGCGGAGAAATCCACCAGCACCGGCGTCGGGGCGTCGAAGAGGGGCAGCAGCGCCTCCTCCAGCTCGCGCGCGGAGGCGCTGTCCACCCGGCCCCGCGGACGCAGCACCTCGACGCCGGCCCGGGTCTCCGTCTCGATCTCCACGCGCGTTCTCCCCTCTTCGTTCCTCAGTCCAGCCGCTTGACCAGGGTCGTGACGTTGACCCCGTCGCGGCGGGCGTAGGCGATCTCGTCCATCATCGACTGCACCAGGTGCAGGCCCAGCCCCCCCACCGCGCGCTCGTCCAGCGCGGCGTCGAGGTCGGGCGCCCGGGCCCCGGTCGGATCGAAGGGGCGGGCGTCGTCCCGCACCACCGCCGTCGCCGCGCCGCCCGCGATCGTGATCGAGACCTCGATCCGCCCCGCCGCGCCGTCCTCATAGCCATAGCTGATCGTGTTGGTCAAAAGCTCGTCCAGCGACAGCGCCAGTGCATGCGCCGCGGCCATCGGCAGGTCGGCGGCCTCGCAGAAGCCCTCCACCGCCTCGGCCAGCCGGCCGACCTCGGCAAGGTCGTTGCGAAGCGTCAGGGCGAGGCTCGGCGCGGGCGCGGTCACGCGAGCGCCCTCTCGCCCAGCGGCTCCACCCGGTAGACGGTCTCGCGGCCGAAGTTCTTGGGCAGGGTCATCTCGCCCAGATGGGTGACCGCGAAGGCCGGCGCCCAGGGCTGGCCGGTCAGCCGCGCCTCGTGCTGGCGGGCGTCGGATTCGGCGCGCAGCAGGGCCACGAAATGCTGCGAGGCGTAGATCTCCCCCGGCGCCGCCACCCCCTCGATCCGCGCCGCCCGGTTGACGTGGTGCCCGAAGATCATCGAGCGCCCGGTCAGCGGGTGCAGCCCGACGTAGACCGGCCCCGCATGCAGCGCCACGCGGAACCGCGGCCGGGCCTCCAGCCCGAAGCGGTCGAGCGCCAGCTCCGCCACCCCCGCCGTCAGCTCGGCCGCGTAGCCGGCGAGGTCGGTGGCGGTCTCGGCCGCGGCATGCACCGCGTCGCCCCAGGTGTTGATCAGGATCGGCGCGGTGGCGCGCGCCTCGATCCGCGCCTGCACCTCGGCGAGGAAGTCCCACAGCAGGGGCACCTGCTCGTCGCGCAGGGTCGAGTAGGTCGCGAGGTCGGCGAAGAAGATCGCTCGCACCACCAGCGGGCTCGCTCCGAAGGCCAGCGCGCCCAGGCCGGGGGCGATGTCGGCCAGCGGCGCATCCGCCCCGCCGCGCGGCTCGTCGAGGTCGATCAGCGACAGGCGCTCGATCTCCGGCCACTGGTCCATGAAGTCGGCGGGCGATCCGGGCTCGGCCGGGGCCATCGGGCTCCAGCAGACCAGCAGGCGGGCGCTCGCGCCCAGCCCGTCGGCATGCAGCCGCGCCAGCCCTTGCAGCACCTGGTTGTTGAAGCGCAGCTGGATCTCGTCGCCCGCCAGCCGCTCCTCGCCCGAGGTCTCGACCCGCGCGGCGGCCGCGCGCACCGCCTCGAACCGCGCGAGGTGGGCGGGGCCGGCGGGGGCCACATGCCAGCGGGCGAAATCCTCGGGCGCGCAGGGCAGGAACAGGTGCAGCTCGGCCCCGCGGGCGAGCGCCGCCTCGGCGAACAGCAGCCCGGGGCCGGCGGAGGGGCAGGCGTAGGCGACGGCGGCGGAGGCGGGCCAGGCGGCCTCGATCTCCTCGCGCAGCGCGGATTCGCAGGCGGGCTCCAGCCACGCGGGCTCGGCGGCATAGGGGGCGGCGCACAGGATCACGGCTTCGGCGCTCACCGGCCGGTCTCCTCCCAACGCCACGTGCAAGCTGCGGAGAACCTTAGGGTCCGCGACGCCCGCCGCGCAAGCGGCGAGGGCGTCGCGAAAGCGTCGCCGGGGTCGGGCAGGATGGGGTCAGGAGGGGGGGCGACGTCGCGCGGGCTTGCGCCGGGCCGCCCCCGGGGCGATGTCTGGCCCCTTGAGGCGCCGCGACCCCGGGTCGCCGGACGCCGAGGGCCGGTTCCGGCCTGCACGGTTTCCCCCTGCCGCGCGGCAGGCAAGAGCAAAGGATCGCACGCATGGCCACGCTTCTGCACCCCGACGCCCCCAACTTCCGTTCGTTCTGCGGGATGGAGCTGCCCGACGGGCGGCGGGTCCGGCAGGGCCGCTTCTACCGCTGCGCCTCGCCGCGCACCTTCGGCCCCGCGGGGCTCGAGGCGCTGGAGGCGCTGGACCCCTACGCCATCGTCGACCTGCGCGGGCGCGAGGAATCCACCGTCAACGCCTACGTCCTGCCCGACTCGATCAAGGACCGCCGCATCGCCCTGCCGATCGAGCCCAAGACCGGCGACCGCGTGCGCGAGCTGCACGAGGCGGGCCTGCTCGACCGCGAGAGCGCGCGCGAGGCGATGCGCGAGACCTACCGCTACTACGTCGAGGACAGCGCCCACGTCTTCCACGAGCTGCTGCGCCTGGCGCACGAAAGCGGCGGGCGCCCCGTGGTCTGGCACTGCGCGGCCGGCAAGGACCGCACCGGCTTCGCAGGCGCGATGATCCTGGGCACCCTCGGCGCGGCGCAGGAGGCGGTGATGGCGGACTACCTGGCCACCAACGACCTGTGGGCGCCGCCGGCGAACTCCACCGTCTCGGCCGTGCCCGAGGCCGCGCGCGAGGCGCTGCGCCGGGTCGAGGTCGACTACCTGCAGACCGCGCTCGACACGGTGGCCGAGCGCTACGGCTCGATGTCCGCCTTCGCCGCCGAGGCGCTGGGCGGCGAGGACCAGGTCGCGATCTTCGTGACCGACGCCCTCGAGGAGCCGCAGCCCGCCTGAGCCCTGCGCCCCCGTCGCCGGGGCTCGCGGAGACCGTGGGCCCGCGACGTTCCGGGACGCTACGGGACGCTCGACGTTCCGGGACGCTCGACGGGCGACGCCAGGGGGACGAGCGACCTCCGCGGGGACGGGAGGCGGGAACGGGAGGCGGGAACGGGGGGCGGGAATGGGGGGCGTGCTCAGAACACGAAGTCGCCCCGGTCGAAGTCCTCCGCGTCGGCGCCCTTGAACACGATCACGAGGTCGCCCGCGTCGACGACCGCCTTGCGGCCCTTCTGATCGATCTCCAGCTCGGCGAAGCTGGCGTCCAGCTTGCGCAGGTTCACCGTGTCGCCGGTCTCGAAGTCGAGGATCAGGCCCTTCTTGTCCCGCGCGCCGAAGACGAAGGCGTCGTCGCCCTGGCCGCCGCGCATCCGGTCGCCCTGGCCGCCGCCGACCAGCGTGTCGTCCCCGCCGCCGCCGAGGAGCACGTCGCGCGCGCCGCCGCCCTTCAGCAGGTCGTCGCCGCCGCCGCCGTCCAGCACGTCGCGCCCGCCGCCGCCGAACAGCTTGTCCCCGCCGCCGCCGCCGATCAGCTCCTCGTCGCCGGCGCCGCCCC
>CAXGVP010000442.1:0-4047 GCA_964013055.1 uncultured Albimonas sp. | reverse complement strand
CTCGGGGATGCCACGGATCGCGGCCGACAGGATCACCATCGCGAACCCGGTCTGCAGCCAGACCATGATCGCGATCAGGGCCGCGGCCGCCATCACGAAGGCCCGCTGGGTGGCGACCGAGGCGCCCGAGACCGCCAGATACCCCGCCGCCGCCGCCAGCGCCGCGCCGGCGGCGACCTTCTTGGTGGGCACGCGCACCGCCAGCCACGGCCAGCAGGCGAGCAGGAACCGCGCGCTCCAGAAGGCGATGGCCGCCAGCAGCCCCATGTGCAGGCCCGAGATCGCCAGCAGGTGCGCGAGGTTCGAATCGCGCAGCGCCTGCATCTCCTCGCCGCGCACCTCCTCCCGGCTGCCGGTGAGGATGGCGGCGGCGAAGGCGCCCTCGCGGTTGGGCAGGGCGGCGAGGATGCCGTCGGTCAGCCGGCCGCGGAAGCGCTCCACCGCGAGGCCGACCTGCGCCAGGCTCCAGGGGTCGGGGGCCGCGCTCTCGGCCACGTCGGGGTGGGCGGCGACGAGGGGGCCCAGCGCGAAGCCGATGGCGCCCAGCGACTCGAACCAGGCGTGGCGGCGGAAGTCGAAGCCGCCGGGCTCGACCGGGCCCTCGGGCGGGCCGAGCTGGGCGAAGACCTCGATCCGCTCGCCGAGGCTGACCTTGCGGGCGAAGGCCCCCTCCAGCAACGTCACGCGGACCCGCTGGGGCGTCTCGCCCGGGGAGAGGCCGTAGATCACCACGTCGCGCAGCTCGACCCGGCGGCGGTCGGTGTGGGAGCGGGTGATCTCCGCCACCCGGCCCTGCACGGTCGCCTCCATCCGCTCGGCCAGCACGGGGGCGGCGACGGCGGAGGCGCGCATCGAGGCGGCGGCGAATCCCGTCGCGACCAGGCCCGCCGCGACCAGCAGCGCGACGGCGACCGGGGGCAGGGCGGTGGTCCCGGGGATCCGCCGCCCCATCATCAGCAGCGGCACGATCGCCGCGGGCAGCGCCACGCAGGCCGCGACCGCCCAGGCGTCGGGCTCGGCCAGGAGGGAGAAATAGATCCAGATGCCCAGGCCCAGGAAGGCCGGCGCCCACAGCGGCGCGCGACGCCGCTCGCGCTCGGCCAGGCGCGCCCAGACGCCCGCCGCGCGGGCCATCGGCGCGGCGCTCCATCGCGCGTGGGCGACGGACGGGTTGTGCGGGACATCGGGCATTGCCATAACAGCGCCGCACTTTAGCCGAATTCGCACCGCGTGCCAGCGGGACTCCGACGGCCGACGCCGAAAACCTCGCGACCCTGCGCTCCGACCCTGGGGATGACCCCGCGCAGCGATCCCGCGACCCGACCCAGTGAAGGCCCATGACCTCCGAGACCTCCAGCTCCAAGTCCGCCCGCAAGGTGGTGACGCGCTTCGCGCCCTCGCCCACCGGCTTCCTGCACATCGGCGGCGCGCGCACGGCGCTGTTCAACTGGCTCTACGCCCGCGGCCGCGACGGGACCTTCCTGCTGCGCATCGAGGACACCGACCGCGAGCGCTCGACCCCCGAGGCGACGCAGGCGATCCTCGACGGCCTGCGCTGGCTGGGGCTGGACTGGGACGGGGACGCGATCTCGCAGTTCGACCGGGCCGAGCGGCACCGCGAATGCGCGATGCAGCTGCTCGAGGCCGGCGCCGCCTACCGCTGCTGGTCCACGAAGGAGGAGATCGACGCCGCGCGCGAGGCCGCCAAGGCCGAGGGCCGGCCGCCGATGTTCACCTCGCCCTGGCGCGACCGCGACGACGGCGACCTCGGCCAGCCCCATGTGATCCGGCTGAAGGCCCCGCGCGAGGGCGAGGTGACGGTCGAGGACGCGGTGCAGGGCACGGTGACCTGGAAGGCGTCGCAGATGGACGACCTGATCCTGCTGCGCTCGGACGGGACGCCGGTCTACATGCTGGCGGTGGTGGTCGACGACCATGACATGGGCGTCACCCACGTGATCCGCGGCGACGACCACCTGACCAACGCCGCCCGCCAGGGGCTGATCTACAAGGGCCTGGGCTGGGACGTGCCGGTCTTCGCCCATATCCCGCTGATCCACGGGCCGGACGGGGCGAAGCTGTCCAAGCGCCACGGCGCGCTGGGCATCGAGGCCTATCGCGACATGGGCTACCTGCCCGAGGCGCTGCGCAACTACCTCGCCCGCCTGGGCTGGGCGCATGGCGACGACGAGTTCTTCACCTCCGAGCAGGCCATCGCCTGGTTCGACCTGCCCCAGATCAACAAGGCCGCCGCGCGCATCGACTTCGCCAAGATGGAGCACATCAACGGTCTGCACATCCGCGCGGCCTCCGATTCCCGCCTGGCGCAGGCGGCCGACGATCTTCTTGCGGCGCAGCAAAAGCCGAAGCCGGGCCCCGAAAAGGCCGCGGCGTTTCTTGAGGCCATGCCCGGATTGAAAGAGCGGGCCAAGACGATCAACGAACTGATCGACATGGCCTATTACATCTTTGCCGATCGCCCGCTCGAGTTCGATGAGAAGGCCGACAAGCTCCTGTCCGAGGACGCGCGGGCGATGCTGGCGCGATTGACTTCGCATCTGCGGAACAATACCTCTTGGACCAGCGACGTCCTTCAGGACGTGGCAAGGAATTTCGCCGAGACAGAAGGTCTGAAGCTCGGGAAAGTGGCGCAGCCCCTGCGGGCCGCGCTCACCGGGCGAGCCGTTTCACCAAGCGTTTTCGACGTGATGGAGACGCTGGGGCGCGACGAGAGCCTCGCGCGACTGGAGGATGCCGCCGCCGGCCGATAGAACCGGGGACGGTTAGCGACGGGCGGGCCGCCCTGGCCCGCCGGATTGGACGACGGGCGGAACTTCTCCGCTCCGCCGATGGCCCAAGCGCCGCGCCGAATCCCGTGCGCGCGCCAGCGAAGGGAGAGCATCTTGCCCACGGACACCGGAAAGACCGCCAAGTTCACCATCGGTGACCAGACCCACGAGTTCCCGGTCTACTCGGGCACCCTGGGGCCGGACGTGGTGGACATCGGCAAGCTCTACGCCAAGGCCGACGTGTTCACCTTCGACCCGGGCTACACCTCCACCGGGGCCTGCGAATCGAAGATCACCTTCATCGACGGCGACAAGGGCGAGCTGCTGTATCGCGGCTATCCGATCGAGCAGCTGGCCGAGAAGTCCCATTACCTCGAGGTCTGCTACCTCCTGCTTTACGGAGAGCTGCCGACCCGCGCGCAGATGGAGGACTTCGAGACCCGCGTCACCAAGCACACCATGCTCCATGAGCAGATGCGCAACTTCTATTCCGGCTTCCGCCGGGACGCGCATCCGATGGCGGTGGTCTGCGGCGTGGTCGGGGCGATGTCGGCCTTCTACCACGACTCGACCGACATCAACGATCCCTGGCAGCGCGAAGTGGCGACCATCCGCCTGATCGCCAAGCTGCCCACGATCGTCGCCTGGGCGTTCAAGTACGCCGCCGGCCAGCCGTTCGTGTATCCGCGCAACGACCTGACCTACGCCGAGAACTTCCTCAACATGTGCTTCTCGGTCCCGGCGGAGCCCTATGAGGTCTCGCCGATCCTGGCCAAGGCCATGGACCGGATCTTCACCCTGCACGCCGATCACGAGCAGAACGCCTCGACCTCGACGGTGCGTCTGGCGGGCTCCTCGGGCGCCAACCCGTTCGCCTGCATCGCGGCCGGCGTCGCCTGCCTGTGGGGCCCCGCCCACGGCGGCGCCAACCAGGCCTGCCTTGAGATGCTCCGCGAGATCGGGACGGTGGACAAGGTCGGCGAGGCGGTGAAGCGCGCCAAGGACAAGAACGACCCGTTCCGCCTGATGGGCTTCGGCCACCGCGTCTACAAGAACTTCGACCCCCGCGCGAAGGTGATGAAGGAGAGCGCCGACGAAGTGCTCGGCCTTCTGGGGATCGAGAACAACGAGACGCTGGCCGTCGCCAAGGAGCTGGAGCGGATCGCGCTCGAGGACGACTACTTCATCGAGAAGAAGCTCTATCCGAACGTCGACTTCTACTCGGGCATCATCCTCGAGGCGATGGGCTTCCCCACCT
>CAXGVP010000441.1:0-4051 GCA_964013055.1 uncultured Albimonas sp. | reverse complement strand
CGCCGCGAGGCGGCCGAGCGGCTGGCCCGCTGGTCCGAGCACGGCATGGGGGCCACGGAGGTCGAGGCGATGCTGGCGGCGGACGCGCGGCTCTACGACGACCCCTCGGCGCAGCTCGACGGGGCGACGCGGCGCCATGGCTACGGCCGCCAGCGGCGCGACGAGAGGGCGGAGGCGGAGACCCCCGTGCTCGCCGCCGCCCGCGCGCGGCTCGACGACCGTGCGGTGAAGGTGAAGGGGCGCAAGGAGCTGGCCCGCGCGCTCGACCACCCCGACGGCGAGCCGCTGCGCCGCTTCGCCTGCGCCACCATGCCCCCCGACGCGGCGGGGGAGTGGGACCTGATCGCCCAGTGGAACGCCTATCGCGACCATGTCGCCGCCCACAACCGCACGCGCGAGACGGGCGAGCCGGCGCGCAAGATCACGGCCGAGGGATTCCTGGGCTACATGCGCGGCCACCAGCGGCGCACGCAGCTGCCCCGCGTCTCGGAGGTCGAGAGCGCCTTCCAAACCTTCGGCGTGCCCATCGACGGGGACGTGCATCCCGTCGACGCCCCTTTCGCGGTGCTCAAGTGGGCCTCCGAGCCCGACCCCGACCGCGGCCCCCACGCCACCCGCAACGAGCCCAACGCGCCCGGCTCGGACCTGCTGGGCGTGAACCGGGAGACGGGCGAGATCCTCTATGTCGACGACAAGGCCTGGTCGGTGCGGGACGGGGAGACCGAGATCGACCAGGTCGGCGCCCTGACCCGCAATCTCGCGGGGAACATGGTCGACGACGCCGACGCGCTGGACCTGCAGCTGCTGGCGCTGCGCGACGCGGGCGTCGAGGTCGACCCGGTGGTCGCCGACGTGCCGCGCCGCCTGCGCGAGGCGGCGGCGGCGGTGCGTGACCAGTTCTCGCCCGAGACCTTCGACCTCGACCGCCACGGCCCGCGGCTGGCGCGGCTGATGGCGCATTTCGACATCCGGCTGGCGGTGACCAACGCCCGCCCGATGGAGCGCCGCCGCCAGGGCGTGACCGACCGGCTGAAGAAGGCGGGGATCGGCTTTCTCGCGGGGTCGGTTCAGCCCTGAGCGCGCCGCGGTTGCGATCACGGCTGCGTGAGCGGGAAACCTTTCCATTCCGGCCGCGTAGCTCTCCTCGACCGGCGCCGCAGGACGGCGTCGCGCCCAACAGGAGAGGTTCCATGACCGACATCCGCCGCGCCGCCGCGCTGACCGCCTTCGCCACCGCCGCCTCGATGGCCGCGGCCGCCTTCGCAGCCTCGGACATGGCGGGCGAGCCGCCGATGGTCGGGGGCGCGCCGATGTATGCCGAGAAGACCATCATCCAGAACGCCGTGAACTCGCGCGATCACGAGACGCTGGTCGCCGCGGTGAAGGCCGCGGGCCTGGTCGAGACGCTGTCCGGCGAGGGGCCGTTCACCGTCTTCGCCCCGACCGACGCCGCCTTCGAGGCGCTGCCCGCCGGGACCGTCGAGGCCCTGCTGGAGCCGGGCGCCAAGGCGACGCTGCAGAAGATCCTCGCCTGCCATGTGGTCTCGGCCAAGGCGATGTCGGGGGCGATCCAGGGGATGATCGCCGACGACGGCGGCGTGCACCCGGTGCCGACGCTGGGCGGCTGCACGCTGCGGGCCTGGAACAACGACGGGGTGATCATGATCGAGGACGAGCGCGGCGACGTCGCCTCGGTCACCATCGCCGACGTCGAGCAGTCGAACGGCGTGATCCATGTGATCGACACGGTGCTTCTGCCCAAGGGCTGAGGCGCCGGCCAGGGATCCCCGGGCCGCGTCCGACTGGTCTACGCACGCACCCATTCCCGCATGGCGGGGTCCGGGGAAGCGGCCGGCGCCCCCGCGCCGGCCGCGTCTCGTTTCGAGGCGCGGGGTCAGTCCACGAAGGCCAGCATCCGCCCCGCCAGCAGCGCCGGGACCCAGCAGGCCAGCGAGATCGCCCCCGCCCGCCGCCGCTGCGCGGGCGAGGCGAGCGCCAGCCCCGGCCCCAGGCGCCCGGCCAGCGCCGCCCCGGCGCCGAGCGCCACCAGCCCCATCTTGACCCAGAACAGCCCGCGCCCCGCGTAGTCGCCCGGCGCGGCGAGAAACAGCAGCGCCCCCGAGCCCAGCGCAAGGACCAGGCCGGCCGCGGCGGCCGGGACCAGCAGCGCCGCCAGCGGCGCCAGCGGCAGGTCGCGCCGCAGCCCCAGCAGCCTCAGGTCCAGCGGCAGGATCGCCCCGACCAGCAGCGCCAGTCCCGCGACATGCGCGGCGCTGACCCAGGCGTAGAGCCAGCGGCCGGTGCGCATCGCCTCGGCCGGGGGCAGGGCGGCCAGCCACTCCCACATCGGGCGCGCTCAGGAGCGGTCGGGGTAGAGGTCGTGGGTCTTGCCGTCGATGACGATGCGCTCGGCCTTCATGCGGCGATCCTCGAGGTCGGCGGAGGGCTCTCCGATGAAGGTGGCCTCGACGCCGGGCGCGAGCATCGCCTCGGTCAGTCCGGCGCGGGCGTTGCGCCAGGGCTGGCCGACCTCGACCGTCCAGGTCTGGTCGTCGGCCTGCACGGTGAGGATGCCGTGGGGATTGCCGAGCTGCGCCTCGCGGATCAGGCCGGTGAGCTCGATGTCGTCGCCCGTTGTCCAGCGCCAGCCGTGATGGGCGAGCGCGGGCAGGGCGAGGGCGGCGACGAGCGTCGCGGCAACTGTCGCGGCAAGGGGCGGGCGGAGGGCGTGCATGGCGGATCTCCCGTGGCAGGCGGCTGCGGGGAGAGGGTCGGGCGATCCGGCCTCGCGGTCCAGCGCGGCGGCGTCACGATGCAGGGAGCGGCGCGTGCGGGGGCGCGCGCGGGGCTTGCGTGCGGTGGGTGGCGCGTGCGGGGGGCTGCGCGGGCGGAGGGCTGCGCGGGCGGAGGTCTGCGCCTCAGGCGGCGATCTGCACCAGCGCGGCGCCGGCGGCGATCAGGGCCATCAGGCCGGCGCGGGCGGGGCCCACCGGCTCTCGCAGCACCGCCCAGCCGATGAGGGCGGCGAAGATCACCGAGGTCTCGCGCATCGCCACCGCCTCGCCGACCTTGTCGAGGCGGGTGGCGAGCATCACCGCGCCAAAGGAGACGAAGGCGATCAGCGCGCCGATGAAGCCGCGCAGCAGGAGGGGCGGCAGGGGCAGCCGCTCCTGCGGGGCCATGCGGATGCGGCGGCGGATGGCGAGGATCGGGAAGGTCCAGCCGTCGGCCACGAAGAACCAGGCGAGGAACACCAGCGGGTCGGCCGACTGGCGGATGCCCCAGGCGTCGTAGGTGGTGTAGGCGGCGATCAGGATTCCGGTGACCAGGGCGAGGCCGATGGCGGCGAGCATCGTCTCGGACTGCAGGGAGCGGCCGCGCAGGTTGAGGCCCGAGAGCGCGACGATCCCGCCCGAGAGCAGGGCGACGCCGGCCCATTGTCCGGGCTCGAAATGCTCGCCCAGCGCGAAGGAGGCGAAGATCACGGTGCAGATCGGCGCGGCGCCGCGGGCGACGGGGTAGACGACGGTGTAGGCGCCGCGCGTGTAGGCCATGGCCTGCACGCATTTGTAGATGGTGTGGATGACCCAGACGCCGAGCAGGATCGGCCAGATCTCGGGCTGGGGCCAGGGCAGGATGAACAGGGCCGCGGTCAGCGCGAGGGTGAAGACGAAGACGTCGATCGCCCCGCGGCTGTCCCAGGGCCCGTATTTCGACTTCTGCAGCGCGCCGAAGATCGCGTGCGCCACGGCCGAGACCAGCGCCAGCCCCAGCGCCACGTTCCCCGCCCAGGGCGTGCCCTCGATGGAGAGGATCCAGTCGCTCACGCGCGGCCCTCGCCGTTCGCGGGATCGGCCCCGGGCGCGGCCTCGCCCCGCCGCCGCGGGCGGGTCCCCAGCCCCGGGCGCGCCCGTCGCGCGGCGGCTTCCCCGGCCCGCAGGCGCGAGCCCGCGGGCCCCCTCATGCCCGGCTGACGCCGGGCGCCGCCGCGCGACGGCTGCGCCAGGGACGGGCGTTCGGCTCGCGGCGGGGTGTCGATGTCGGGCGTGTG
>CAXGVP010000440.1:0-4054 GCA_964013055.1 uncultured Albimonas sp. | reverse complement strand
CCTCGGGCGCGGCGCCCGGCGGCTCCGGGCGCAGCCTCGGCCCCGGGCCCAAGCCCGCCCGCAGGGCGCCCATGGGCCGAAGAGCCCGGCCCTCGCCGATCTACACCGCAGACGGATGCAGCCGCGGCCGGTAGCCGGCGGCGAGCGTGCGCAGGATCGCCGGCGGCGTCAGGATCGCGACCTCGCCGCGGGGCAGGGGGCGGGGCGGGGCGTAGCCGCTCCAGTCCCAGGGCCGCGCCGCGTCGCCCAGCTTCAGGGCCGGCCCGCTCTCGAGAACCAGCATCGCGCCGTCGGGCAGGGCCGCGGCCAGGCCGTGCGCCCGGGGGCCGAGGCGCTGGGCATGCAGGACCCGGTCCATCTCCGGCGCCCGGGGCCGTGCGGGCAGGCCGTGCGCCCCGGCCCAGGCCGTCGCGAAGGCCAGCGCCTCGGGGCGGCGGCACTCGAAGCAGGGGCGGTGGCCGGCGGCGAGCGCGGTGGCCTCGTCGAGGAAGAACAGCTCGGTATAGCCCGGCCCCATCACCTGCCTCCGGCGCCCCTTGAACGCCAGCACGCAGGCGATCCACTGGCGCGAGGCCCAGGCGCGCCGGCCCAGCCGCGGCCCCTCGCCCGTCGCGGGATCGGCCGGCAGATGGAACCGCCCGCCGCGGTTGCCCATCAGCGTGCCGCGGAAGGGCACGGCATGGATCGCGCCGGACGGATCGACGCGGTTCGCAAGCGGGCTCGACATCGCAGCGCCCCGGTGCTGTCATCCCCCCAGGGGGAACCGGAGCCCACAATGCCCGCCGCGCGCGATCACCACCAGTCCGCTCGATGACCGACCACGACCCAGGCCCCGGGCCCGAGGGCGATCCGCCCCCGCGCTCCTACCGCCGCGCCCCCGCCCCGCCCGAGATCGTCGAGATCGCCTCGCCCAACCACGGGCCGCGCAAGGGCGTGGCGGCGCCGAACATGATCGTGATCCACTACACCAACATGAGCTCCGCGGCGCTGGCGCTTGCGCGCCTGTGCAACCCCGCCGCCGAGGTCTCGGCCCACTACCTGATCGACGAGACCGGGGGGACCTTCCGCCTGGTCTCGGAGATGCGCCGCGCCTGGCACGCGGGCGTCGCGGCCTGGGGGCCGGTGGAGGACGTGAACTCCCACTCCATCGGCATCGAGCTGGCGAACCCCGGCCCCGAAGCCGGCCTGCCCCCGTTCCCCGAAGCGCAGATCGAGGCGCTGGAGCGGCTGATGTTCGCGATCCGCCTGCGCTGGGCGATCCCGCCGGCGCGGGTGCTGGGGCACTCCGGCGTCGCCGTCGGCCGCAAGATCGACCCGGGCGAGAATTTCCCCTGGCGGCGCCTGGCGCAGGCCGGCCACGCCATCTGGTCGGACGCCGAGGCGCCCGATCCCGCCCCCTTCCTGCCGCCCGAGACGCTGCTGGGCGTCCATGCCCTCAAGCTCGGCTACCGCTGGCAGGAGACCGAGGCCGGCTTCGCCGAGCTGGTCCGCGCCCTGCAGATGCGCTTCGCCCCCGAGGAGACCGGCGGCCCCGCCTCCCACCGCCTCGCCTCGCGGGTGGCGGAGCTGGCCGGGCGCTACCCGGTCGACGCGGGCGAGCGTCGCTCCTCCTACGCGCCGCCGGGGCCGTCGGGGCGGGTGCACGTCTCGGCCCCGCGGCCGGGGGAGGAGGAGGACTTCGGGCCGGACTTCGACCTCGACACCGAATAGCGCCGCTTGCAGGCCGGACGCCGCGGCGCCATAAGCGCCCCCGGCGGATGGCCGGGCGGCCGCGGTCCCTCTCGTGCAAGCGGGCGGGGGCCGAGGAAGGTCCGGGCTCCACGGAGGCACGGCGCCGGGTAACGCCCGGCCGGGGAAACCCGAGGGAAAGCGCCACAGAGAACAGACCGCCGCGGCCAGCCTCTCGGGGCTTCCGCGGCAAGGGTGAAACGGCGGTTTAAGAGACCACCGCGCCCCTGGCGACAGGGGCGGCACGGCAAGCCCCGCCGGGAGCAAGATCAAGTTGGGTCGCGCGCGCTTCGATGCGCAGGGGGTCGCCTTCGCCCCCGCGGCCGTGGTGGATCGCGAGAACCCGTGCGCGAGCGCGGGTCCAGATGAATGGTCGCCCAGGGGTCCTCGGACCCTGGACAAAACCCGGCCTACAGGCCGTCCGCCGCCGAGTTCCGCCCCCGGGCCGCGCGTTTCGCGCCCCCGGGGGCGTTTCGGGCCCTCCAGGCCGCCGAACCGCACGGATTCGGCCCCGCGGCCCGTCGAATCGAGATTTCCGGGAATTCATGGGACAGGGCCGCTCCGGGGCGTGGGGATTCGGCCCACCTGCCGGGGAAATCATGGTCCAGGCGCCCAGATTCGGGGAAAATCGGGGGCGGGCGGCCCTCGGCGTGGCCTTGGC
The DNA here is from genome assembly GCA_964013055.1 of uncultured Albimonas sp. GTDB lineage: Bacteria > Pseudomonadota > Alphaproteobacteria > Rhodobacterales > Rhodobacteraceae > Albimonas. The sequence continues at coordinate 1,665 of CAXGVP010000440.1, read as the reverse complement.
GCCACGGCTGGATAACGGCCTGGTAACCATATCTGGCGGTTGCTGGGTCTGGCCTCACCACATCTCGTGGCGGTCACGGTGTCGTCCCAAAGTGGCGAGAGGTGGGTGAGTTTCCCGTTGATGCCCACAGAATCCCATGCTAGAAAAATTCCCAGAGGCAGAGAGAACAAACAAAGAGCCCGCAAGCAGGTTCATACAGGCAACTCTCTAATACCAAGAACTAAACCGGCGCGTGACACGGCGCATCAAGTGACGGCGCGAAGCTGGAAGAACACCCGAGGGACGACGGGGCGGGTCGCGCATGAGGCAAGCGCGGCCCGCTTTTCCTTTTCGGATGTCCTTCCGACGTGAGGGGACAAGCGGCCCATGTGGCAGCAGTTCACGTCCAGTTTCTTCAACAAGGTGGACACGAAGGGTCGTGTCTCCATCCCCGCCCTGTGGCGGAAAGCGCTCGAGCTGCGCAACGCCGAGGGCAACATCGTGCTCGTTCCCGGCTTCCGCGACAAGAACTGCGTCGAGGGCTATGCGCCCGACGAATACCAGCGCATGTCCGCCGCGGTCTCGCGGATGCACCCCTCCGACCCCAACCGCCGCAAGCTGGAATACCGCCTGATGGGCCGCGCGCTGCCGCTGCAGCTCGACGACAACGGCCGCATCGTGCTGCCCAAGGAGATGCGCGACCGCTTCGACCTGGGCGGCGACGTGGCCTTCGTGGGCACCGGCGACAGTTTCCAGATCTGGTCCAAGGCCCGCTACGACGAGATGATCGCCCCGCTCGACGACGACGAGGACTTCGACGCCCTCTCCGCCATGCCCTGGGACGGGCCGGAGGCGTCGCTGTGACGGTCGCGCCGATGATCCCCGCCGACCGGCCGCGCGGGCCGATCGCCCCGCCGCCGCCCGCCTCGGCGCCCGGGCAGGGGCACCTGCCGGTGCTGCTGGCCGAGGTGCTGGCGGCCCTCGACCCCGCGGCGGCGCAGGGGGCGATCCTCGACGGGACGCTGGGCGACGGCGGCTACACCCGGGCGATCCTCGAGGCCGGCGCGCCGAAGGTGGTGGCGGTGGACCGCGACCCCTCCGCGCTCGTCCGCGCGCAGGCCTGGGCCGGCGCCTACGGCGACCGGCTGGCGCTGGTCGAAGGGCGCTTCGGCGACCTCGACGCGCTGGCCGAAGGCGTCCAGGCGAGCCCGCTCGCCGGCGTGGTGCTCGACATCGGCGTCAGCTCCATGCAGCTCGACGAGCCCGGCCGCGGCTTCTCCTTCCTGCGCGACGGCCCGCTGGACATGCGCATGGAGGGGGCCGGGGCCGAGGGTCCCTCCGCCGCCGACCTGGTGAACACGCTGCCCGAGGCGGCGCTGGCCGACATCCTCTTCCAGTATGGGGAGGAGCGCGCCTCCCGCCGCATCGCGAAAGCCATCGTCGCGGCGCGCGAGGCGGAGCCGATCCGCACCACGCTGCGCCTCGCCGACGTGATCTCCGCCTGCCTGCCGCGCGGCAAGCCGGGCCAGCCGCATCCCGCCACCCGCTCCTTCCAGGCGCTGCGTATCGCGGTCAACGACGAGCTGGGCGAGCTCGCCCGCGCGCTGGCGGCCGCCGAGCGCGCGCTGGCGCCGGGCGGCATCCTCGTCGTGGTCACCTTCCACTCCCTCGAAGACCGGGTGGTGA
>CAXGVP010000439.1:0-4074 GCA_964013055.1 uncultured Albimonas sp. | reverse complement strand
GTTCTCGTCCAGGAAGGCCGAGACCTGGGTGTAGGCGGGGTTGTTGAGCGGCCGCCACAGCCGCTCGCCCGCGGCGGTCCAGATCGCGAGCCCGTCGGAATCGTGCACCTCGGGGCGCCAGTCGAAGGGCCGCTCGCGCCCGTATTCGCCGTACCAGAACATCGAGGTCAGCGGCGTCAGGCCCAGCCGCTCCACGTCGCGGCGCAAGAACAGGTTGGCGTCGACCTCGATGATCACCCCATGGGCGCGGTCGGGCGTGCGCAGCGCCTGGAAGCGGAAGGCGCCCGAGATCGAGGGGCCGTCGAGCCTTGCGTAGACCGTGCAGGGGGCCTGCGGGTCGCCCGACTGCTCGATCCAGAACTCGGTGAAGTCGGGGAACTCCTCCGGCCGGTCGGGCAGCGCCGGGTCGACCGCCACGCCGCGGGCCGAGAGCCCGTACTGCCCCGAGGCGCCGATCGCCCGCAGGTAGGAGGCGCCGAGGAAGGCGAGCCAGTCCTGGGTGGGCCAGTCCTCGGCCCCGTTCCATTCCTGGAAGCGGAAGCCCGCGAAGCCGCTGTCGGAGGGGAGCCGGCGGGCCGGGTTGTCGGCGGGCATGTCGAAGAGCGCGGGATCGTAGGCGAATTCCTGCGCCTGGCCGTCCTTCACCGTGTGCATGCGCACCGACTTCTGGAAGTACTGGCCGAGGTGGAAGAAGGTGACCGGATAGCCGTCCTGGAAGGGGGCGCGGTCGGTGCGGAACTTGATTTCGCCCCAGCGCTGGTAGTCGATGATCGAGGTGACCTCGGGCATCGGGCGGTAGGGCTCGCGCCAGGGCTCGGATGCGGCGCGCTCGGCCCGCTGCACGAGCGCGTCCCAGGAGAAGGGCCGGCGCTCGCCCTGGGCGCGGGCCGGGCCGAGGCCGGCGGCGGAGAGGGCGCCGAGGGCGGCGGCGGATCCGAGAACGGCGCGGCGGGTGGCGGTCATGCGGCTCCTCGCGATGAGCGGTCCGGGGGCCGGGGGCCGGGGGCGAAATGCGCAGGGCGCCCGTATCCAAGGCCATATGGCGACTCGAACCGCTCGCGCCAGCCGGGCGACGCGACGGCGCCTTGTGCGATCCTGCGACCCAGCGTCGCCGAGCGGTGCGCCCGCGGCGCCCGTCGCCGCGCCGGCGCACGCCCCACCCGCCCACCCGCGCGCGCCGGCGCGGCGACGGACGCCGCTTTCCGCGCGCGGCGCGATCCGGCGAGCGGGGCCGGTCGCCCGCGGGGGCCCCGGGGCACGAGCTGGGCGCGGCGGGGCGCTTCAGTCGTCGCCGATGTCGATCTCGATCAGCTTGATCTCGCCGCGGCGGGCGAGGGTCTGGATGCCGTTGACCAGCTCGGCCTGGGCGGACTCGCCCTCCTTCTGGCGGACGTCGGGCATGGCGGCGAGATCCTCGCGCATGCGGTCCGACAGACGCTTGGCGATGTTGCCCAGCATGAACTCGGCCGACGGATTCTCCTGCGCCTGGGCGAGCTTGAGGGCGGCCATCAGGATCGGCTCGTCCACGCCGCGGATCACCTTGGCGACGTCGCGCGGGTTCACGCGGCTGGCGATGTCGGCGAAGGTGAACATCACCCGCTGCACTTCCTGGGCCAGCTTGGGGTCGTCCTGCTCCATCTGTTGGAGGAACGTCTCCCGCGCGGCGTTGGAGACGTGGTTCATCAGGCCGGCGATCAGCTCGGCGGGCTTGGCCGCGCCCTGGGTGCGCTCGATCGCCGAGACGAAGTCGTGCTCGATCGCGGACTTGAGCATCTCCAGCGCGGCGTTGTCGGGGGTCGGCACGCGGGCCATGCGCAGCACCACGTCATGGGCGAAGGCGGGCTCGAACCGCTCCAGCAGGCGGGCGGCCTGGTCGGCGCGCAGCTTGGCGAGCACCAGGCAGGCGACCTGGGGATGCTCCGCCGACAGCCAGTTCGACAGCGCCGCGTCCGAGGCGTCGGCCAGCCGCAGCCAGATCGAGCGGGTGGAGCGGGCGTCGATCTCCTCCATCACCCGGGCGAGCTGATCCTCGTCCAGCACCTGGCCGAGGAACTTGCGCGCCTCGTCCAGGCCGCCGCGCACCGAGAGCTCGTCGCCCATGGCGCCCAGGAACTCCATCACCACGGCGTCGACGGTCTCGTGCGGGACGCCCTTGAGCTTGGCGACGGCGGTGGCGAAGCGGCGGATGTTGGTCTCGCCCAGCGAGCGCAGGATCTCGGTCGCGGCCTCGGGGCCGAGCGCCACGATGACGATGGCCGCCTTCTGGGCGGGGGTCAGCGCATCGGGCGCGGGGCCGGCCTTCGTGGAGCCCGTGGGGAGGTTGGCGGCGGGCAGGTTGGACTGCGCCGGGACCAGGGCGTCGGCGGGGGGGCTCATGTCGCGTAGCCCCGCACCAGGGCGCCCGCCAGCAGCGCCCAGCCGTCGGCCGCGACGAAGAAGGCGAGCTTGAAGGGCAGCGAGACCACCGCCGGCGGCACCATCATCATGCCCATCGACATCAGCACCGAGGCGACGACGAGGTCGATCAGCAGGAACGGCAGGTAGATCAGGAAGCCGATCTCGAAGGCGCGCTGCACCTCGGACAGCAGGAAGGCCGGCACCAGCAGGCGGGTCTCGGCGGTGGCGGGGGTCGGCCGGGCCGGCGTCTCGGGCGGCGCGAGCTCCGTCGCCTCGGGCGCGGGGAGCGCGGCGGCGGGCACGGCGGAGGCGAGGGCGTCGAGCGCGTCGATGTCGACGCGCGCGGCCATGAAGTCGCGGAACGGGGCGATGACCAGGGGGGCGGCCTCCTCGATCCCGATCTCGTCGTCGAGCAGCGGCCGGATGCCGGTGGCCCAGGCGACGTCGAACACCGGCGCCATCACGAACCAGCTCAGGAACAGCGCGAGGCTCACGATCAGCATGTTCGGCGGCGACTGCTGGAGGCCGATGGCGGACCGCAGGATGGAGAGCACGGTGACCATGAAGGGAAAGCAGGTGACGGTGACGGCCAGCGCCGGGGCGAGGCTGAGCAGGGTGATGATGATGAACAGCTGAATGGCGCGCAGCGTCAGGCTCTCCTGACCGCCGAGATCCAGCGTCAGCTCCTGAGCGCGGGCGGCGGCGGGCGCCAGGACCGCGACCGCGGCCAGGCAGGCCGCCCCGGCGCCCGCAAGGCGGCGCCCGCCGCCTATGACCATCGCTCCGGCCACCGGATCAGACGCCCTGGGACAGGTCGGCGACCTCGGTCAGGCGCACTGCGAGGCGGCCGCTGTCGTCGTCCATCTCCTGCAGCTCTCCCCGGGCGATCAGGCGGTCGCCGATGAGGATCTCGACCGGGTCGTCGATGCGGCTGTCGAGGGGCAGGACCGAGTCGCGGCGCAGGTTCACCAGGTCCGAGACCAGCGGGCGCGCGCGTCCGACCGAGATCACCACCTCGATCGGCACGCCCAGCACGGCGGAGCCGCGCTTGCCCTTTCCGGCTTCGGGCGCCTCGGCGCGGGCGGGGACGGGGGCGTCGTCGTCGAGATCGTCAGCCATTCACGGCTCTCCTTTCCGGGGCGGGCAGGTGGCGGTCGAGCGCGGCCCGGGCCGCGGCCAGGGCTGCGTCGAGGTCGATGCCGTCTTCGCCGTCGGCCCAGTCGAGCCGGGCCGAGAGCTCGCCGAGCTCGGGGTCGCCCTCGACCTGCGCGGGCAGCCCGCCCTCGGCCAGGGCGGCGCGCACCGCATCGACCTGGGAGGGGCCGACGCGCACCTGCAGGGGCGCGGGGTCGGCCGCGGCGCGGGTGGCGCGCAGGGCCTCGGTCACGGCGGAGGCGACCTCCGCCGCGAGCCCCTGGCGGGCGAGCGCGGGCGCGATCCCGGCGAGCAGCGCCTCGGCCAGCTCGCGGGCGGCGCGGTCGAGCGCCTGCTCCAGCTCGATGCGGGCATGAAGCGCGTCGGCGAGCTGCTCCGAGAGATCGGAGAGGATCACCCGCAGCGCCGCCTGGCCCTGGGCCTCGGCATGGGCGACGCCTTCCTCGAAGCCGGCGGCGCGGCCCTCGCCCCGGGCGCGGGCGAGCAGCGTCTCGATCGGCTCGGCGGGCGGCGCGGCCGGGG
>CAXGVP010000438.1:0-4077 GCA_964013055.1 uncultured Albimonas sp. | reverse complement strand
GGGCGGGCGGCGCGAGGGGGCGCGGCGGCGCGCCAGCCAGAGGCGCGCCATCCGGGATGGCCCCGCCCTCGCCTCAGGCGGTGGCCTTCAGCAGCTCCCGCCCGCACAGCATCCGCCGGATCTCGGAGGTGCCGGCCCCGATCTCCATCAGCTTCGCATCCCGGAAGATCCGCGCCACGGGAGAATCGGCCAGATAGCCCGCGCCCCCGAAGGCCTGCACCGCCTGCACCGCCTGCTGCATCGCCACTTCGGAGCAATACAGCACGCAGGCCGCCGCATCCTGGCGGGTGACCTCGCCCCGGTCGCAGGCCCCGGCGACGGCGTAGAGGTAGGCGCGCGCCGTGTTCATGGCCGTGTACATGTCCGCCAGCTTCGCCTGCATCAGCTGGTTCTCGCCGATCGGCTTGCCGAACTGGACCCGCTCGTGGAGGTAGGGGACCACCTCGTCCAACATCGCGTGCATCAGCCCGGTGCCGATGCCCGACAGCACCACGCGCTCGTAATCCAGCCCCGACATCAGCACGTTGACGCCGCGGCCCTCCTCGCGCAGGACGTTCTCGAAGGGCACCTCGACGTCCTCGAAGATCAGCTCGCCGGTGTTGGAGCCGCGCATCCCCAGCTTGTCGAAATGCGGGCTGGTCGAGAAACCCGCCATCTCCTTCTCGATCAGGAAGGCGGTCATGCCGCGGGCGCCGGCCTGCGCGTCGGTCTTGGCATAGACCACCAGCACGTCGGCGTCGGGCCCGTTGGTGATCCAGTACTTGGTCCCGTTCAGCACGTAGCGGTCGTTGCGCTTCTCGGCGCGCAGCTTCATCGAGACCACGTCCGAGCCCGCCGTCGCCTCCGACATCGCCAGCGCGCCGACATGCTCGCCCGAGACGAGCTTCGGCAGGTACTTCGCCTTCTGCTCCTGCGAGCCGTTGAGCTTGATCTGGTTGACGCAGAGGTTGGAGTGCGCCCCGTAGCTGAGGCTGACCGAGGCCGAGGCCCGCGCCACCTCCTCCACCGCCACGCAATGGGCGAGATAGCCCATGCCCAGCCCCCCGAACTCCTCCGGCACGGTGATCCCCAGCAGGCCCAGGTCGCCCATCTGCTTCCACAGGCGCTCGGGGAAGGCGTTGGAGCGGTCGATCTCGCCGGCGATCGGCTTCACCTGCTCCTGCGCCCAGCGGTGGGCGACGTCGCGGATCGCCTCGATGTCCTCGCCGAGCGGGAATTTCAGGGTGGCGTGGAACATGGCGCGTCCTCCCTTGGCCGGTTCCGGGGCCGCGGCGTCTGCCCGGCGCTCCCGGGGCCAAGTGGTAGCCGACGGGCGGGAGCGCGCAAGGGGAAGGGCCGGGTTCCCCGGCCCGGAGGCGCCCTGCGGGCGGGCTTGGGCCGGCGGCGAATGGCGCGCCCGGACCCGCGAACGAAGACGGGCCCCGGAAGCGCTCCGGGGCCCGTCGGCGAAGGGGCGGCGCGGACGCCGCCCGGGGAGGTCGCGGGCCTCAGCGGCCGGTGCGCAGCAGGGTGATCTGCACCCGGCGGTTGCGCGGATCGTCGGCGGCGGCGTTCGGCGTCGGCTCGGTGTCGGCCTTGCCGGTGACGCGGGCCATGCGGTGGTCCTCGACCCCCGCCCCGGAGAGCGCCCGGCGGGAGACCTGGGCCCGGTCGGTCGACAGCTCCCAGTTGCCGTAGGCCGAGTTGGCGGCGAAGGGGCTGGCGTCGGTGTGGCCGGTGATCGCGATCCGGTTGGTCACCAGGCGGGCCACGCCGCCGACCATCTCCAGCAGGGCCTTCATCTGCTCGGTCGGCTCGGCGGAGCCGGCCTTGAACAGCGGCTGGCCGTCGACGTCGAAGAGCTCGATCACCAGGCCCTCGTCGGTGACGCGGGTCTTGATGTGCTGCAGCAGGGCGTCGGCGGCCTCGCTCTCGCCGGTCATGCCGCGGAACAGGTTGTCGAGCGCGGTCAGCTCCTGGGCCGAGCCCTCGTCGGCCTGGCGGCTGGCGGTCCCGGTGTCGCCCCTGGACTGGTCGTTGTTCATCGGGTTCTGCGCCGAGGCGCCGGTGCCGTTCTGGGCCATGGTGTTTTCGGAGAACATCGAATCGCCCCCGAAGGCGCCGGTGCCGCCGCCCGAAATCTTGGCGATCGGCACGCGGGGGTCGAAATATTCCGCCAGACCCGCCCGCTGCTCCTCGGAAGTGGCGTTCAGAAGCCACATCAGCAGGAAGAACGCCATCATCGCGGTCACGAAGTCCGCGTAGGCCACCTTCCACGCGCCGCCATGGTGCCCGTCGCCGGCAACCACCTTCTTGCGCTTCACGATCATCGCTGCATCGGCCATGGCCCTGTTCCCTTGCATCCGGTTTCATCCACCCGAGGCACTGGATACGCCCCCCGCCTTGCAGCGTGGTTTCGGAACTAGGTTGCTCAAAAGTAACAGGGTTTCCGCTTTGACAACGGCGTCTTCGGGCTCTGTTGAGGCCGGTGAAACGGGGGTGAAGAGCGTGCGCCCTTCCCCGCGCGCGCGATCCTTTCGGGCCGGGACGCGGGCCCGCGCGCGGACGCCCCGCAGGCACGGGGGATCGCATCGAACTCGGCGCCGTTCACGGCTTTCTAACTTCTCCCGCCGAATTTCCGCCTCGCCGGCCTTGGTGGCCGGATCTGACACACGGGAGATTCTGGCGACATGGACGCCGCCGCAGACAGCGCGATCCGCCGCAAGGTGGCCGGCAATCGGGTCGGCCGCGCCCCCTTCCGCGGGATCGAGGAGATCGGCGAGAACTTCGCCAAGCTCCTGGACGAGCGTCTGCGCGGCCTGATGCGCACGCTGACCTCTGCGATCGTCATCGACTGCGAGGTCAAGAAGCTGTCCTCGGTGCTCGAGGAGATCCCGGTGCCCGCGATGATCGCGGTGATCGACGTGAAGGGCTCGCAGAACTCGGCGCTGATGAACGTCGGGATGGACCTGATCTATCATGTGGTCGACCTGCGCATGGGCGGCGATCCCGCCGCGGCGCCGATGCCCGTGGCCCGCTCGGTCACCGCCATCGACTGCGCCCTGTGCGAGGAATTCATCCGCCTGGCGCTGGAGGCGTTCGAGGCGGCGCTGCGGGTGCACCTGGGCCCCGGCATCCGCGCAGCGATGAAGCTCGACCATTTCGAGCAGCACGTGACCATGGTGCGCATCGCGCCGGAGCATTCCGACGTCCTGGTCCTGCGGCTGAGCCTCGACATGGGGGAGGCCGCGCGCTCGGGCGAGTTCGACCTGGTGCTGCCGCTGGCGGTGCTCGATTCCTACCGGGCCGCCGCGCCGGGCAAGCAGGCCGACAACCGCGCGCGATCCGACATCTGGTCCCGACACATGGCCCGGGCGGCCTCCGATTCGCCGGTGCGGCTGCGCGCGGTCCTGCACCGCCAGAAGCTGCGCCTCGCGGAGCTGGAGGAGCTGGAGCCCGGGATGCTGATCCCCATCCCCCGCGAATCGCGCGAGGCGGTGGAGCTGATGGTCGAGGGCGATCCCGACGCGGCGGTGCTCGCGGTCGGCCGCCTCGGCGCGATCGACGGCGGCAAGGCCGTCAAGCTGACGCAGAGCCCGCACGCCGGCCTGATCGAGGGTCTCGAGCGGATGATGGCGATGGCGGAGGGCAAGACATGACCCGTCCGTCCCCTGCGCCCGACCTGAACTTCTCCGCCGTGCGCACCCGCCGCGCGGCCCCGTCGGTTTTCGTGGGAAGGAGCGACAGATGACCGCGAAACGCACGTCCGGCGACCAGGCCGACCCCGCCGAGGCGGTGGAGGTCGAGCCCGGTCCGGATCTCGAGCTGGACGAGGCGCCGCCGCCCGCGGAAGCCGCCGACGACGCGCCCGAGGAGGCGCTCGTCGCCGACGGGATCGAGGGCGCGGCCGACCTCGACGCCGCCGAAGACGCGGTCCCCGACGATGAGGACGACCCGGCGCTGGCCGCGGCCGCCGCGCCCGACGACGCCGCGCCCGACGACGCCGCGCCCGACGACATGGCGCCCGAGGCGGATGACGACGTGGCGCCCGAGGCGGGCGACGACGCCCCCGGAGACGCCATTGGAGCGGGCGAGCCG
>CAXGVP010000437.1:0-4079 GCA_964013055.1 uncultured Albimonas sp. | reverse complement strand
GGGACACGTCGCGGGCGGCGAGGGCCGTGCCGAACCCGCCGATGCCGACCGCGGTGACCGGCGAGCCGGGAAGCGCGAAGGGCAGCGGCACGAAGGCCTCGTTGAACGCGGTCAGCACGCCGCCCGTGAACGCGCCGGCCGGGATGCCGCTGTCGAAGGCGAAGCCGGGCGGGACGGTCCCCGCCACGAAGGCCAGCGGGATCAGGACCGAGCTCCCGTCGCCGGGCATGTCGGCGAGCAGCAGGAGGGTCGCCTCGTCCGGGATGACCTGCGCGAAGGCGTCGCCGTAGTCGAGCGCGACCGGCGACAGGGTCTCGGCGCCCTCGTCGTTCGCGATATGCAGCCCGACGGACAGGATCGGCACGGTCGGCGCGCCGGCGACGTCGAACACGTCGTCGGAGTCGTAGTGGAAGGAGAAGGTGGCCGAGACCAGGGCCTCGCCGAACGGGACGTAGCCGTCCTCGGGGCCGGCGTAGGCGATCACGGTCACCTCGGGCAGGTATGCCTCGGCGACGAAGGGGAGGGCCTGGGCGGACGCGGCCGGCACGAGCGCGGCGAGGCCGGCGCAGGCGGAAACGGCGAGGCGTCGGGGACGCGGGACGCGGGTCATCGAAATCTCCGGGTTCGGCGCGCGAGCGCGGATCGCGCGACGCCGCTGGGTCAACGCCGCGAGAATACCCCTCGCCCCGGCTCGCGCAACGGAAACCGTCTTCGGACGGCGGAAGCCCGGCGCGGCGCGCTGGCGCTTTGCGCAACGGGAGCGGGCGATCTATGAGGATCGGCCATGGTCACCGCCTCCTCTCCCGCCGCCGTTCCCGACGACCGCCGCGCGAAGCGCAACGTCGTGGTCCTGTTCCTCGCCCAGGCGATCCTGGGCGCGCAGATGCCCGTGAACTTCGTGCTGGGAGGGCTGGCGGGGCAGATGCTGACCCCGATCGCCTGCCTGGCGACGCTGCCGATCTCGCTGATCGTGCTGGGCTCGATGATCTCGGCGCCCAACGTCTCGGCGCTGATGGGGCGGTTCGGGCGCCGGGCGGGGTTCTTCGCGGGCGCGGCGGGGGGGGCGGTGGGCTCGACGCTGTGCGCCATCGCGCTGTTCGTGGACAGTTTCGCGCTGTTCCTGGCGGGGGCGCTGTGCACGGGCGTCTACATGTCGGCGCAGGCGTTCTATCGCTTTGCGGCGGCGGATTCGGCCTCGGACACGTTCCGGCCCAAGGCGATCTCGTGGGTGATGGCGGGCGGGCTGGTGGCGGCGGTGGTCGGGCCGCAGCTGGTCAAGGTCGCCTCGGACGCGCTGGCGCCGGTGCCCTTCGCGGGGGCCTATGTGGCGGTGATCGGGCTGAACCTCGTCGGCTCGCTGCTGTTCCTGGCGCTGGACGCGCCCCGCCCCGCCCCGCGGGCCGCGGACGCGCCGCGCGGGCGCAGCGTGCCGCAGCTGCTGCGCACGCCGCGGATCCTGGTGGCGATGATCTGCGGCATGGTCAGCTATGCGCTGATGAACCTGGTGATGACCTCGACCCCGCTGGCGGTGGTGGGCTGCGGCTTCGGCCAGGGCGACGCGGCCGACGTGGTGATGGTGCATGTGCTGGCGATGTTCCTGCCCAGCTTCTTCACCGGCCACGTCATCAACCGCTTCGGGGTCGAGAAGGTGATCGCCGCGGGGCTGGCGATCCTGGCCGGCGCCGGCCTCGCGGGGCTGGCGGGGGTGGAGCTGACCAACTTCTACATCGCGCTGTTCCTGCTCGGGATCGGGTGGAACTTCGGCTATATCGGCGCGACCACGATGCTGGCGGGCGCCCACTCGGTCGAGGAGCGCGCGCGCGTGCAGGGGATGAACGACTTCTGCGTCTTCGGGCTGGTGACGCTGGCCTCGCTGAGCTCGGGCGGGCTGATGAACTGCCTGGGCGGGGACCCGCAGACCGGCTGGGCGGCGGTGAACCTGGCGATGATCCCGTTCCTGACGCTGGCCGGCGGCGCGCTGATCTGGTTCGCCCTGCGCCGGCCCGAGGCGGACTGAGCGCCGGTGACCCGCGACGCCCTGATCGAGGCCTATGAGGGCTACATCGCCTGCCTGAACGCGCGGGACTGGGAGCGCCTGCCCCGGTTCGTGGCGCCCGAGGTGGCGCGCAACGGCGTGCCCCTGGGGCTGGCGGGCTATCGCGGGATGCTGGAGGGCGACGTCGCCGCGATCCCCGACCTGCGCTTCACGATCGCGCGGCTGGCCTGCGATCCGCCGCTGGTGGCCGCGGGGCTCGTCTTCGACTGCACGCCGCGGGGCGAGCTCTTCGGCCTGCCGGTGAACGGGCGGCGGGTGCGCTTCGAAGAGACCGTCGTCTACCGCTTCCACGACGGCCGCATCCGGGAGGTCTGGTCGGTGATCGACCAGGCCGCGGTGGCCGCCCAGCTCTGAGCCCCATGCGGCAGGCGCGCGCCCCGCGAGGGACGCGCCCGCGTCGCCCGGGCGGCGGGGCTTACTCGTTGAAGCCCTCGGCCAGCGTGGAGCCCACGTTGGAGATGTTGCCGAACAGCTGCTGGAGCACGGTCAGCTCGCGCCCGAAGGTGGGCGTGGTGCGGGTGGCGAGGTTGATCACCCGCCCGTCCTCGAGCCCGTAGACGTCCACCCCCTCGACCACCGCGTCGTCGTTGTAGTGCACGGCGACCACGCGCCGCTCGACGATCTCGGGGGCGGAGTAGGCCATCGCCTCGGTGCGGGCGGAGACGTAGTACCAGGTGTTGTCGCGGACCACGCCGCCCGTCGACGGGCGGCCGATCTTCTGGGCCACCGCGCCCGGGCCGTCGACGCCGACCTGGATCTGGTCGATCTGGGCGTCCTGGGGGGCGTAGCCGTGGACCTGCACGATCGGCTCGCAGGCGGCCAGCACGGCCAGGGCCGCGGTCGCGGCCAGCAGGGCCCGCGCGCGGCGCGGCGTGCTGGCCTGGAGACGGTTCAGATGTGCGCGGCGCATGCTCGACAGCTCTCCCGACGACCCGGCAGGGGCCAGACTTCGCAAGCCCGCGCGCCGGGCTCTCCACCGCCGGGCCTGACGCCGGGGCCTGTGGAAATCGGCGCGCTCGCCGCTTGCAGCCACTGCCTAGCGCGCGCATGTTTGCAGTTCAAGCGGCCCCGCCGCGACGCGCCCCGCCCGGGGGCGGCGACAGGCTCCGCGATGGCTCCTTGCCGGGCGGCTTCGCGCCGGCTAGGGAGGCCACCGCAGGGCGCTGCCGCCGGACCGGGCCGCGCGGCCCGATGCGCGAGTGCGAAGGATCTCTTCCGACCATGCGACCCCCCGCCTCCCCGCCCGTATCGCAACCCGTTCCCGGCGCCGGCGGCGCGCCCGAGTTCTCACGCCCCGTGCGGCTGACCGACCTGGGGTCCGAGGGGACGACGCTGACCCAGAAGGCCGACTCGGCCGAGCGCGCGGCGCTGGCGCGGCGCTTCGGCGTGGCGGCCGTGGGCCGGATGTCGTTCGAGGCGCAGATCCGCCCCGCCGGCGACGGCTGGCGCGTCTCGGGCACCGTGCGGGCGCGGGTGACGCAGCCCTGCGTGGTGACGCTGGAAGAGATCGCCCAGGAGATCGAGGAGCCGTTCTCGCGCCTGTTCCTGCCCGGCGTGGAGCCGGCGGGGATCGGCGACATCGCCCCCGACGAGGCCGAGGATCCGCCCGAGCCGCTGGGCACGCGGCTGGACCCGGCCGAGATCGCCACCGAGGCCGTGGCGCTGGCCATCGACCCTTATCCCCGCGCCCCCGGCGCCCAGTTCAAGGGCGTCGGCGAGGCGGCGGCGGAGGAGGACGTCGCCTCCGGCGAGACGAAGAAGCCCTTCTCGGCGCTCGCCGCCCTGCGCGAGCGGATGGAGCGCGACGGGGAGGAGTGAGCCTCGCGGCGCCGGCGGCCGTCGGTGGGGAAGAGGCCCCGGGTCGAGCCCGGGGCGCCCCCGGTGGCGGGCGCGGCGCATCAAGGCGCGAGCCTCGCGGCGCCGGCGGCCGTCGGCGGCAAGAGGCCCCGGGTCGAGCCCGGGGCGCCCCCGGTGGCGGGCGCGGCGCTTCGGCACGCGCGCCGTTCAGGGAAACGCCCGGGCC
>CAXGVP010000436.1:0-4080 GCA_964013055.1 uncultured Albimonas sp. | reverse complement strand
CGGTGTCGGCCACCCGGATCGGCGAGCGCGGGGCGGTCAGGCGGCGGCCGCCGGCCTCGATCTCGCCCAGCAGGCCGCGGGGGCCGAAGATCGGGTGGTCGATCAGCATGCCCGCGTCGGGCACCACCGCCATCGGCACGCGCATCCTGCGGCCCAGCGCGGCCCACTCCTCGGCGGGGCGGGTCCTGAGGCGGGCGTCGATCACCGGCTCGATCTCGTCCACCCGCTCGCCGCGCAGCTGGATGGTGGCGAGGTTGGGGTCGCTCGCCCACTCGGGCAGCTCCAGCATCTCGCAGAAGGCGGCCCATTGCGCGGGCGTCAGCACGGTGATGCCCAGCCACTTGCCGTCGGCGCAGCGGTGGGACGAGACCGGGCAGGTCGGGAAGAACCGGTTCACGCCCTTGCGCGCGCAGGGCACGCCGTAGCCGATGGAATCGGCCATCGCGAGCTCGGCCAGGCACAGGTTCGCCTCGAGGATCCCCACCTCGAACCCGCGATGCCGCCCCCCGGCATAGAGCGCGGCGAGGCCTGCATGCAGCGCATAGACCCCGCCGACCATGGCGGCCTGCAGGTCGCCCAGCTGCTGGGGCGCGCCGTCGACCGGGCCGACGATGTGGATCATGCCGATCAGCGCCTGGACCACCGCGTCCGAGCCCTGCCAGCCCGAGCGCTCGCCCCCGCCCGCGAACCAGCGCAGGTCGACGGTGGCGGCCCTGGGCTGCGCGCCCAGCGCGGGGCGGGGCGCGGTCTCGCCCAGGATCAGCAGGTCGGCGCCGGCGACCAGCGCCTCGAGATCGCCCGAGGCCGGCGTCTTGCCATGGTCGAGCCAGGCGAAGAGCAGCCCCTCGGTCGCCGCGTCGCCCGGAACCTCGCGGCGCCGGCGCAGCGGGTCGCCGCCCTCGGGCTCGACCCGGAGCACCTCCATCCCGAGGTCCGCGAGCATCCGCCCGCACCAGGCCCCGCCCACGCCGCCGCCGATCTCGACGGCGCGCAGGCCCTTCAGCGGCGCGCTCATGCCAGGGCTTCCGGGGCGAGGGTGGTCGGGCGGTCGAGCGCGCCCATCGGGCGCGCCTGCGGGGCTGGCCGCGGCATGGAGATCCTCCCAGATCCTTTGTGTGCATCCGACCTCTCGGGCCCGTCAGGGGCCGGGGCGGTTTCGCCGCGAGGGTAGGCCTGACAGCTGTCAGGAATCAAGGCCCGACGATCAGCCTGCCTTGCGAAGCCGGCGGGCGGGGCAGGGGGGCGTCGGGTCTGCAGGCCGGGTGGGCGCCGCCGGGACTCGCCGCCGGCCGACGGGGGAGAATCGCCCCGGACCGGCGGGCGAGGGGCGCCCGGGGCGGGCGGAGGCGAGGCCCCGGCTCAGGCCCGGGGCGCGCGCGGCTGCGCGAACGTCGGGAGAGCCGGCGGGGGGCATCCGGCGCAGGCGGGGGAATCGCCCGGGGCTGGCGGAGGAGAGGCCCCGGGTCTGGCCCGGGGCGCGCGCGGCTGCGCGGACGTCGGGAGAGCCGGCGGGGGGCAGCCGGCGCAGGCGGGGGGAATCGCACGCGGCTGGCGGAGGCGAGGCCCCGGGTCAGGCCCGGGGCGCGCGGCTGCGCGGGCGTCGGGCAAGCCGGCGAGGATCAGGCGGGGGCCGGCGGGGCCTGCGCGGCGCGGGTCGGATCGGGCGTCAGGCGCCGGAGGGGGCGCCGGCGCTGCGGGCGGCGGCGGCGGGGGAGGCAGGCTCGGCGGCGCCGGCCTCGGCCGCCAGCCGCTCGACCATCGCCGCGATCGAGAAGGCCACCGTGCGCAGCACCACGTCCGGGTCCGCGCCCTTGTTGAGCCAGTCGCGCATCGGGCCGAAGGCGGTCATGAAGATCACCAGGTTGGCCATCAGCTCGGGGTGAGGATCGTCCTCGGGCACGCCGGCCAGCCGGCGCAGGTGCGTCGCCAGCTCGCCCAGCATCCGCTTCTCGCGCGCATGCATCGCCCGGCGGTCCTCGTCGCGCAGGTGCGGCACCGCGCGGTAGGACAGCAGGATCCCCTGCCGGTTGGTCCCCCACAGCTGGCGCAGGTAATCGACCAGCACCGCCTCCAGCGGCTCGCCGGGGCGGGCGGCCAGCATCTCGGGCAGGGTGGGGGCGTCGGTGCGGAACCACAGCTTGTTCAGCAGCCGGCGCAGGATGTCGTGCTTGTTGGCGACGTAGTCGTAGAGGCTCGCCTGGTTCACGCCCGAGCGCGCGCAGATGTCCCGGATCGTGGTCGAGGCGAAGCCCTTCTCCAGGAACAGGTCCAGCGCCGCGTCGCAGATCTGGTCGCGGCGGATCTGCACGAGGTCGGGGTTCTGGATGCCCTCGACCACCGCCTCGGTCAGCCCCGCGGGCTTCGCGCCCTCGCCTCCGGATGTCGACCGTTTCGCGCTCACGAGTTTCCCGCCCCCTGTCCAAGGCCGCCGACCCTAGGCGCCGCCCGAAGGCCGCGCAAGCCGGGCGCCCGCCGGGGCGGACGCGCATCCGTCAGGCTTCCTGACCGGCCGGCAGGCGGCTTGACGCTCCATGGCGCCCTCTGTAGCCTGACAACCGTCAGCCTGTCGACCGTCAGGAATCGTTCCGGGGTCGGAGGACGGGCAGCAGACGCGAACCAGACGGGGGCCAACCCCGCGGATTGCGGGAGGAGAACGACGATGGGCGTGGCGACACGCGTCCGCGCGCGGCTGGTCCGCGGCGCGGCGAGCACAGGCGTCTGCGGACGCCGTTCCCCACAGCGCGACGCGCAGGGCAGGTTCCCCGCATGAGCGCCGGAGCCGCCACGATCGAGGCCGCGCCGCGTCCCTCGACCGCCGCCGCCCCGCTGCTCTCGGTCAGCGACCTCGGGATCCGCTTCGGTCCCCGCCGCGGCATGGGCGGGGTGCAGGTCACCGAGGGCGTCAGCTTCGACATCGCCCGCGGCGAGCGCGTCGGCCTGGTGGGCGAGAGCGGCTGCGGCAAGACCGTCACCGGCCTCGCGCTGATGCGCCTGCTGCCGCCCTCGGCCCGGATCGACGGCAAGGTCGAGATGGACGGGGAGAACCTGCTCAAGGCCTCCGCCTCGCGGATGCGCCGGCTGCGGGGCGCCCGGATCGCGATGATCTTCCAGGAGCCGATGACCGCGCTGGACCCGGTGTTCACCATCGGCGAGCAGATCGGCGAGGCCCTGCGCATCCACAAGACGGTGAGCAAGGCCGAGGAGCGCGAGCGGGTGATCGAGGCGCTGGCCGAGGTCGGCATCCCTGCCCCCGCCCGCCGCGCCCAGGAATTCCCCCACCAGCTCTCGGGCGGCATGCGCCAGCGCGCGATGATCGCCATGGCCCTGGTCTGCCGGCCGGAACTGATCATCGCCGATGAGCCGACCACCGCGCTCGACGTCACCATCCAGGCGCAGATCATGGACCTGCTGGCGCGCCTGTCGGAAGACACCGGCACCGCGCTGCTGTTCATCACCCACGACCTCGGCGTGGTGGCGGAAACCTGCACCCGCATGATCACCATGTACGCGGGCCAGGTGGTCGAGGACGCGCCGGTCGACGAGGCGCTGATGCGCCCGCGCCATCCCTACACCTCGGGCCTGCTGCGCTCGTTGCCCCAGCTCAACCGCGGGGTCGGGCCGGACGGGCGACGCTCGTTCGCCTTCATCCCGGGCCGCGTGCCCTCGCCGATGGCGATGCCCGACGGCTGCCGCTTCCGCGACCGCTGCGGCTTCGCCGAAGCCGGCTGCGAGCGCCCGCAGGTGCTGACCGACGTGGGCCCCCAGCGCCGCGCCCGCTGCCGCCGAACCGAAGAGCTGACCTTGCCGGGAGCCGTGGATTGACCCTCGCCCCTTCCCCCGCCGACCTCCAGCAGCCGGTCGTCCGCGTCCAGGGCCTGCGCATCCTGTTCCCCTCGCTCAACGGCTCCGACACGGTGAAGGCCGTGGACGGCGTCGACTTCGAGATCCGCCCCGCCGAGACCTTCGGGATCATCGGCGAAAGCGGCTCGGGCAAGTCGACCATCGGCCGGGCGCTGGTGGGGCTGCTCGACGCGACCGAGGGGGTGGTCGAGCTCGACGGCCGCACCCTGAACTCGGTTC
>CAXGVP010000435.1:0-4080 GCA_964013055.1 uncultured Albimonas sp. | reverse complement strand
CGCAGCGGGGCTTGTCCTTGACCCGGGGGGCCGAGTCGCTCAGGCATCTTCAGCGAGAGACGGATCCGGGGAACAGGCGCGGCTTGTTGTTCGGTGAGTCTTGAAGCCCCCCCGCGCGAAGCGCGCAAGCCGAGCGAGCCCCGCCTCGCGAGGCCCGCCCCACGCGCCCCCGCCAGCCATGCGCCGCGAGCCCGACCTCCCCGCAGGACCCACCGCAGACGCGGCGCCTCCACGCCCCATGGTCTCCCCCCGCCTGCCGCGCTATAGACCGCAGCGCCCGAGACCGGAGGCCCCCATGCTCAAGACCCGCGTCATCCCCTGCCTCGACGTCAAGGACGGCCGCGTGGTGAAGGGCGTGAACTTCGTCGACCTGATCGACGCCGGCGACCCGGTCGAGGCCGCCCGCGCCTACGACGCCGCCGGCGCGGACGAACTCTGCTTCCTCGACATCACCGCCAGCCACGAGAATCGCGGCACCATCCTCGACATCGCCGCCCGCACGGCCGAGCAGTGCTTCATGCCGCTGACCATCGGCGGCGGCGTGCGCACCGTCGAGGACGTGCGCAACCTGCTGCTCGCCGGCGCCGACAAGGTCAGCTTCAACACCGCCGCCGTGAACACACCCGAGGTGATCGACGCGGCCGCCGAGAAATTCGGCGCCCAGTGCATCACGGTGGCCATCGACGCCAAGACCGTCGCCCCCGGTCAGTGGCAGATCTTCACCCATGGCGGCCGGACCCCCACGGGCATCGATGCGGTGGGATTCGCCCAGGACATGGAGCGCCGCGGCGCCGGCGAGATCCTGCTCACCTCGATGGACCGCGACGGCACGCGCGCCGGCTACAACCTGCCGCTGACCCGCGCCGTGGCCGACGCCGTCTCGATCCCCGTCATCGCCTCGGGCGGGGTGGGCACGCTGGACCACCTGGTCGAGGGCGTGACCGAGGGCCATGCCTCGGCCGTCCTCGCCGCCTCGATCTTCCACTTCGGCCACCACACGATCGGGGAGGCGAAGGCCGCGATGGCCGCCGCCGGCATCCCCGTGCGCCTGTGACCCCGGTTTCATGACGACGCGGAGCCCCGCCATGCCCAAGGCCCCCCTGCCCTCCGGCGACCTCGACCTCTCCGTGCTGGCGCGCCTCGACGCGGTGATCCGCTCGCGCAAGGGCGCCGATCCGGCCAGCAGCCACACCGCGAAGCTGTTCGCCGAGGGCCCGCGGAAATGCGCCCAGAAGTTCGGCGAGGAAGCGGTCGAGGCGGTGATCGCCGCCGCCGCCGACGATCGCGCCGAGCTGAAGACCGAGGCCGCCGACACCCTCTACCACCTGCTGGTGATGCTCGCCGCCCGCGACGTCCCCTTCGCCGAGGTCCTGGCCGAGCTCGAGCGTCGCGAGGGCACCTCGGGCATCGCCGAGAAAGCCGCGCGTCCGAAGGGCTGAAACCCTCAGATCGCGCGTTGCACCGCCTCGCGGCGGACGCTATACACCGCCCTCGAAGCACCCGTAGCTCAGCTGGATAGAGCGCTGCCCTCCGAAGGCAGAGGCCAGAGGTTCGAATCCTCTCGGGTGCGCCAAGACCTCTCCCGCATCATTGGAAGCCCGGGCTGCGTCGCAGCGGCCTCGACGCTTGACGAGTCCGCCCGCAGCGCCGCTGCCGGCGCGGCGTCATGCATGCAGGCCGCCGGGGCCGCCGCGACATGCGCCGGGCGGAGGTCAGGCGCGTCCCGGCGGGCGGTGCAACGAGGAGCCGGGGCGGCGCGGCTCGGGGCCGGGCGGCCTCCGGTGGGATCCGCGCGCGGCAAGGAGGGCGTCGTGCGCAGATACGACGCAACGTCATGGGCCGCCGTCGGCGCCCGGTGGTGGACAATGCAGCCCGCCCCCCGGCAGATGACCGAAAGGATGGATTTCCGCGCGACGTTGAATTTTCGAGAGGCGACGGATGTGACCGGCATCGAGGTCCGCGGCGGCGAGGACGCCGATACGCTGGCGGGCGGTCCGGGCGACGACACGCTGTTCGGCCTGGGCGGCGACGACCTGCTCCTGATCCACGACGGCGAGCCCGATCTGCTGGCGGATCTGTTCCTCGGCGGCCGCGACACGCTCTACGGCGGCGCGGGCGACGACGTCTTCGGGATGGAGCCGCGCCCCAACTTCGTGCAGGCCCATGTGCTCGACGACACGCTCTACGGCGGCGAGGGTCACGACGTGCTGAGGGTGAACGGCACGGCGCGGCTGGCCCCCTCGGTGGTCTTCGACTCGATCGAGGCGCTGGAGGGCGACGGCGCCCGGCTGCTGCTGGGCAATCGGGGCGTCTACGACTTCTCGGGGTTCGAGACGCTCGGCGACGTCGAGATCGTGGGCGGCGGCAGGCGCACCACGCTGATCCTGACCGAGGGCGACGACCGCCTGACCGACTCCGATGCGGGCGTGGTGATCGCGGGGGGCGGCGACGACCTGATCCGCTCGGCCTCGCACGAGCGGGTGCTGGGGGGCGAGGGCGACGACGTCCTGATCGCCAGCGGCTGGCCGACGCTGTTCGACGGCGGCGAAGGCCATGACGTGCTGCGGCTGCGCGGCTGGCTGGAGTGGACCGGCGAGATGCGGCTCGAGTCGGTCGAGGAGATCGACGGCGACGGCGCGGTGCTCAGGGTCGTGGGCCGCGGCGGCGCCGACTTCACCGGCCTGGGCCTGCACGACCTGAAGCGGATCGAGGCGCAGGCCCCCCGCCAGACCATCGTGGGAACCGAGGGCGACGACCGCATCGTCGCGGGCGGCGGGCGCCACACGCTCCACGGCGGCAGGGGGGACGACATCCTGGAAGGGGGCGGCGCCGACGACGCCTGCTACGGCGGCGCCGGGGACGACGTGCTGATCTTCCGCGGCAAGGGCCGCGCCGGGGACACGCTGGACGGCGGCCGCGGCCACGACACGCTGCGCCTCGACGGCGAATGGAACCCGACCTCGAAGCCGACGCTGCGCTCGATCGAGGCGCTGGACGGCGCGGGCGAGGCGATCCGGATGGACGGCGGGCGGCTGGACCTGTCGGGATTCGAGACGGTCGAGCGGGTCAAGCTGATCCAGGGCTCGCTGCGCCGGGAGGTGATCGTGGGCTCCGGCGACGACGACCGGATCCGCGGCGAGGGCGGGCGCGACCGGATCGTCGCCGGCGACGGCGACGACGTGATCCTGGGCGCGCGCGACGGCGGGCGGGTCGACGGCGGCGCCGGCTTCGACACCTTCCGCCCGGCCGAGCGGCTGGACGTGGGAACCCGGTTCCGCGACATCGAGAAGCTGGAGGCGGGCGGCGACCTGCGGCTGGTCGGCGAGGGGCGCTTCCGCCTCGACGCCTTCGAGACGGTCGACCTGCAGGGCCGCACGGTGCTGCGCGGCCCGGTGCGGGTCGTGGGCACGCAGGCGGACGAGCGGTTCCAGGTCGACGCCCCCGGCGGCCGGGTGAAGGCCGGCGGCGGCGACGACGAGATCGTGGCCCGCGGCGGCGCCTGGCTGAGCGGCGGCCAGGGCGCGGACCTGTTCGTGCTCGACCTCGGCGTCGCCCATCGCGGCGGACAGCGCTGGCGGATCGCCGATTTCGACGTCGACGAGGACCGGCTGGACCTCGACGCCGGCTTCGGCGGTCAGGAGCCGGAGCTGGTCGCGCGGCTGACCGGGCGGCCCTGGCAGATGGTCTTTCGCGACGGCGTCCTGAAGGGCGACGGCGACGGGGACCGGCGGCTCGACGGTCGCCTCGACGTCTTGATCGAGCTGCCGGGGCTGAGCGCGGCCGAGGTCGAGGACCTGTTCGGCTGAGCGCCGCGAAAGGAGGGCGGGCGATGCCCGGGATCGAGACCATCGGCACGGACGCGGGCGAGACGCTCTATGGCTCCGGCGCGGCCGACACGCTGTTCGGGATGGGCGGGGACGACGTGCTCGACGGGCTGGACGGGCGAGACAGCCTCTACGGCGGCGCCGGCGACGACGTGCTGCGCGCCTCGCCCGAGGCACGGCTCTACGACGGCGGCGACGGCCGGGACGTGATCGAGGTGCTGGGCGCGCTGTCGGCCCGGGCCGGGTTCGCGGGCGT
>CAXGVP010000434.1:0-4089 GCA_964013055.1 uncultured Albimonas sp. | reverse complement strand
CGCAGGCGGCGCATCCCGCCGCAACGGAAAGTCGGCCCGCCCCCTCCCGCGACCCGGCCCGAGGGCGGCTTCGGGCCTGCGCCCGCGGGGCCTCGCTACGCCGCCCGCCCCGCGATCCGCGGCCTCCGTCTTCGCCCGCCGACCTTCGCGCCGCTTGACTGTCCGCCCCGCCCGTCCGAAAGAGCGCTCATGCCGCTGACCATCCCCAACCTGCTCACGCTCCTGCGCCTCGTCGCGGCGCCGGCCGTCGCGCTGGTGTTCGTCGTCCTGCCTCGCCCGCTGGCGGACGGGGTCGCGGTGACGCTGTTCCTGGCCGCCTCGGCGACCGACTTCCTCGACGGCTGGATCGCGCGCCGCTGGAACCAGCAGAGCGAATTCGGGCGCATGCTCGACCCGATCGCCGACAAGGCGATGGTGACCATCGCGCTGGCGGTGCTGATGATGCTGGCGGGCCTCGACCCCTGGCTGCTGGTCCCCGCCGCCGCCATCTTCCTGCGCGAAACCGCGGTGTCAGGCCTGCGCGAGCATCTGGCGGGGCGGGTCACGATCCATGTGACGAAACTGGCGAAGTGGAAGACCACGGTGCAGATGGTCGCCATCGGCGCGCTGTTCCTGACGCCCTGGGGCGACTGGGCGCGCGTCGGGGGCCTCGCGCTGATCTGGCTCGCCGCGGCGCTGACCGTGATCACCGGGGTGGAGTATTTCCGCAAGGCCCTCGCCAGCCCTGCGATGAGGGAGGGAAGCTGATGCGCGTCCTGTATTTCGCCTGGCTGCGCGAGCGGGTCGGCGCCGGCCGCGAGGAGGTCGAGACCTCCGCCCCCACCGTCTCCGCCCTGGTGGAGGAGCTGCGCGCCCGCTCCGAGGGCCACGCGCTGGCCTTCGAGGACCTGACCGCCGTGCGCGTCGCCATCGACCAGGAGGCCGCCGAGCTGGACGCCCCGCTCGGCTCCGCGCGCGAGGTCGCCTTCTTCCCCCCCGTCACCGGCGGCTGAGATGGAGCCGCTGCTCCACGTCTCCGTCCAGCAGGCCGACTTCGACTTAGCCGCCGAGTGCGCCCGCCTGACCGAGGGCCGCGCCGACGTCGGCGCGCTGGTCACCTTCACCGGCCTGGTGCGCGACCGCGGCGGCGAGACGCCGGTCTCGGCCATGGAGCTCGAGCACTATCCGGGCATGACCGAGAAGGCCCTGACCGAGATCGCCCGGCAGGCCCTCGCCCGCTGGCCCTTGCAGGGCGCGGTGGTGATCCACCGCCACGGCCCGCTGCTGCCGGCCGACCGCATCGTGCTGGTCGCGACCGCCTCCCCCCACCGGCAGGCGGCCTTCGAAGCGGCCGAGTTCCTGATGGACTGGCTGAAGACGAAGGCCCCCTTCTGGAAGAAGGAGACGACCCCCGACGGCGCCCGCTGGGTCGACGCCCGCGAAAGCGACGACGCCGCCGCCGCCCGCTGGGGCCGCGGCTGAGGGACTCGCCCTCGCACTCCCCCCAGACGTTTCCGATTGAAAGCCGACGCCGGCCGCCCCGCGTGCCCCGGGCTTGATCCGGGGCCTCTCGCGGCCAGCCGGCGGAGCCCCCCGGCGGGAGCCCGTGACGAGACCTGCCGCCGGCGCCTCAGCCGCGCAGGGCGGCGGTCCGGGCGAGGACCGTCTCGGTCTCGGCGATCAGGCGCTCGAGGATCTCGGCCGCGGGGGGGAGGTCGTGGAGGAGGCCGGTGGCCTCGCCGACGATGGGGTTGGCGAGGCTGGGGTCGCCCTCGGCCGCGGCCCGGCCCCAGGCGTCCGAGATCGGGCCGGCCTCGGCCTTCAGGCCCGCGAGGTCGTCGTGCCAGCGGTCGGTGAAGGCGTTGCGGATGACGCGGATGTCGAAGCGCTCGGGCCAGTCGCGGCCGCGGACCACGTCCACCGTCTTCGTACGCAGCGTGTCGTCGCCGGTCGCCGCCAGCGCCGCCTGCTTGAGGCCGGGGGCGGCGAGCGCCTCCTCCGAAGCCCAGAAGCGGGTGCCGATCACCGCGCCGTCGGCGCCCAGCGACAGGGCGGCGGCGAGGCCACGGCCGTCGGCGATGCCTCCGGCCGCGCAGAGCAGGACCTCGGGCGCGCGGCTCGCCAGCAGGTCGGCGACCTCGGGGACCAGGGTCATGGTGGCGCGACGCTCGCCATGGCCGCCGGCCTCGGCGCCCTGGGCCACCAGCACCGAGGCGCCGGCGTCCAGCGCCGCCTTCGCGTCGGCCAGGGTCTGCACCTGGCAGATCAGGGGCACGCCGGCGGCATGGATCGCAGGCGCGAAGGGCGCGGGATCGCCGAAGGAGAGGAACAGCGCCCGCGGCGCGTGGGAGAGGGCGATCTCCAGCGACTCGGGGTGTTTGGCGAGGCTCCAGGTGATGAAGCCGCAGCCGACGCCCTCGTTCCCGGCCTCGGCATGTTCGCGGGCGGTCCACGCGGGGTCGGCGTAGCCGCCGCCGATCATCCCCAGCCCGCCGGCGCGGGAGACGGCGGCCGCCAGCCGCCCCCCGGCGGCCAGCGCCATGGGGGCGGAGATCACCGGGTGGCGCAGGCCCAGCGCCTCGGTCAGGCGGGTGCGGAGCATGTCAGGCCCGCCGGTCCGAAGCGCGGGGCGTCATTGCACGGTGACCTCGATCGGGTCGCCGAACAGGGTGAAGGAGTCGGTTCCCGGGCTGACCGCCTGGTAGACCACGCCCCGCGCCGGCGTTTCGCCCCCGCAGGAGCGGCTGCGGCGGACGCCCTCGGGCCCCTCGACGAAGACGCCGTGGGCGAGGGGGGGAAGCTCGATCTCCGACCACGCCGGCGCGGGCGCGCCGCAGGCGCCGCGGGCGCCGTGGACGATCGCCTGCTCGCCGACCGCGAGGCGGGTCTGCGCGCGATAGGGAATCTGGGTGGTGGGCGCGGACAGGGTCGAGCCCCCGTCGGACATCGGCTGACCGGACCCGCAGGCGAACAGCGCAAGCGGCACGACGGCCAGGGCGAGACGGGCGGCCACGGCACGCCGGCGAACAGGACACATGTCAGGATCTCTCGTTAAATCAACAGGATGAAACGAGGCTGGACGCGCGCCTCCCTTGGGTCAAGCACATTCGGCGGTTGTGATCACATTCGGAAAACGCCGAAACGCGGGGCCTCGGGGATCGGGGCGTTGAGGGCGGCCGACAGCGACAGGGCCAGCGTGCGGCGGGTCTGGCGGGGGTCGACGATGCCGTCGTCCCACAGCCGCGCGGAGGCGTAGAGGGGGTGGGACTGGCGCTCGAACAGCTCGATGGTGGGGCGCTTGAACTCGGCCTCCTCCTCGGCGGACCAGGAGCCGCCCTTGCGCTCGATCCCCTCTCGGCGGACCGTCGCCAGCACGCCCGCGGCCTGCTCTCCGCCCATGACCGAGATGCGGGACGACGGCCAGCTCCACATGAAGCGGGGGGAGTAGGCGCGCCCGCACATGCCGTAGTTGCCGGCGCCGAAGCTGCCGCCGACGATCATGGTGACCTTGGGGACCTGGGTGGTGGAGACCGCCGTCACCAGCTTGGCGCCGTGGCGGGCGATGCCCTCGGCCTCGTATTTCTTGCCGACCATGAAGCCGGTGATGTTCTGCAGGAACACCAGCGGGATGCGGCGCTGCGAGCAGAGCTCGACGAAATGCGCGCCCTTGGAGGCGGAGCCCGAGAACAGGATGCCGTTGTTGGCGATGATGCCGACGGGGATGCCCTCGAGATGCGCGAAGCCGGTGACGAGGCTGGTCCCGAAGCGCGGCTTGAACTCGTCGAAACGCGAGCCGTCGACCACCCGCGCGATCAGCTCGCGTACGTCCCAGGGCTGCTTCCAGTCGGTGGGGACGACGTCGAGGATTTCCTCGGGGTCGTAGGCCGGCGGCTCGGGGGTGCGCAGCTCCACCGTGGGGTGCTTGGGGCGATTGAGGTTCGACACGATCCGGCGGGCGAGGGCGAGCGCGTGGGCGTCGCTCTCGGCCAGGTGGTCGGCGACGCCGGAGAGGCGGGTGTGCACGTCGCCGCCGCCCAGCTCCTCGGCGGTGACGTCCTCGCCGGTGGCGGCCTTCACCAGCGGCGGGCCGGCGAGGAAGATCGTGCCCTG
>CAXGVP010000433.1:0-4096 GCA_964013055.1 uncultured Albimonas sp. | reverse complement strand
CCCCGGCCGCGGCGCCCGGTCGCCGGCCCGGGGCATTCCCTCGCTTGGCGCCCTCCGCAGCGCGGTGCATAATCCGGCGCTTGCGCCCGGTCGGCGCGCCGACGCCCCGCGCGCTGCCCGCGCCCGCGTCCGGCGGCCGCCCCCCGGGCTCCGCCAGGCCGGGCGCCATCAAGCCCTCGAAGGAGATCCATGACCGTCGCCGACCGCCTCGAAGAGGACCTCCGGGGCCTCTTCGCGCACTATCCCTCCGACCGGAGCGCCTCCGGCCGGACCGACGGTCCTGCGCCCGACGCAGCCCCCGGCGCCGCAGCGCTCGACGCCGCAACCGCCATCGCCACCGCCGAGCCCCCCGCCCCCGGCGTCGTCCCCCCCGCGCCTCACCCCGAGCGCGTCTTCGACGAGGCCATCGATTCGGAGGGCCGCCTGCGCCCCCACTGGCGCGGCGTGATCGAGTGGGCCGGCCGCGCCGGCCCCGAGGGCTACGAGGCGGTGCTGGCCGAGAACCGCCGCCTGCGCCTCGAATCCGGCGTCGCCTTCGACCCCGCCGGGGCCTCCGACGCCATGGCCGCCGCCGCCGACGCCTTCCCCGTGGTCATCGCGCCCGAGGAATGGGAGACCATCTCCCTCGGCGTCGCCCAGCGCGCCCGCCTGATCGAGGCGGCGCTGCGCGACCTCTACGGACCCCAGAAAGCCCTCAAGGAAGGCTGGCTGCCGCCGGGCCTCGCCTTCGGCAACCCCGACTTCGCGCTGTGGCGACGCGACTGGCCGGCGCAGGACGCGCCCTGGATGACCCTGTTCGAGGTCGACCTCGCCCGCGGCGCCGACGGGCGCTGGATGGTGCTCGCCGACCGGGTCGACAGCCCGCTGGGCGACGGCTGGCTGATCGCCAACCGCGTCGCCGCCTCCCAGTCCTTCGCCGAACCCTTCCTGGGCGCCCGCGTGCGCCGCCTCGCCGGCCACTACCTCGCGCTCCAGCAGGTGCTCGAGGACGCCATGGGCCCCGACGGGCGCGTGGCGCTGATGTCGGGAGGGGCGCGCGACCCGCGCTATTTCTCCCATGCCTATTTCGCCCGCTACCTCGGCGCCGCCCTGATCGAGCCCGGCGACGTCACCGTCCGCCACGGCGCCGCCTACGTGAAGACGGTCGAGGGGCTGAAACCCCTCTCGGTCCTGCTGCGCGGCGTGCACTCGCGTCACCTCGAGGCGCTGTTCGCCCCCGACGAGGCCGCCCCCGGCGCGCCGGCCCTGTCGCTCGCCGCCCGCTCCGGCCGGCTGCGCATGGCCAACGGCCTGGGCACGGGCGCCTTCGCCTACCGCGCCATGGCCCCCTTCGCCCATGTCCTGTGCGAGACCCTGCTGGAGGAGCCGCTGATCCTCCACGACGCGCCCTGCCTTTGGATGGGCGACGCCAAGGCGCGCGAGCAGGCGATGGACGAGCCCGACCTCTGGCGGCTCGAGCGCATCACCCGCGGCCCGATGACCGACAAGGGCGCGCCGACGCTGAAGATGCGCGACCGCGACGCGCTGCATCGGTTCCTGCGCCGCTCCGGCGACCGGCTGGCGGCCGTCGCCACGCCGCCGCTGTCGACCACGCCCGCCTGGGTGGACGGGGCGCTGGCGCCCCGCCAGTGGATGATGCGCGTCTTCGCGGGCCTGACGCCGAAAGGCTGGTCCGTCGCCCCCGGCGGCGTCGCCACCCTGGTCGAGCCCGGCTGCCCCCCGCCCCCGCTCGCCTTCGGCAAGGACGTCTGGATCCCCGCGCGCACCGAGGACGAGGCCCGCACCGCCCCCTCGATCGAACGCCGCCTCGCCGGCGCCCACCTGCGCCGCACCGGCGGAGACCTGCTGAGCCGCGTCGCCGACGACCTGTTCTGGCTCGGCCGCACCACCGAGCGCGCGGACGGCACGCTGCGCGCCCTGCGCGTGGTCATCGACCGCATGCTCTCGGGCCAGGAGGAGGACGAGAGCCCCGAGGTCCTCTCCGCCATCCTCGAGATCCAGGCCGGCTCGGACGAGCGGCGCGTCGGCATGGTCCGGGTGCGCGACGCCATCGGCCGGCTGACCGCGGACCCGCATGAGCCGATGGGCATCGCCGCCCTGCTCTCGGCCCTGCGCCGCACCGGCCAGCGGGTGCGGCCCTACCTGTCGGAGGAGAGCTGGCGCTCCATCGACCGGCTGTGCTCGGACAAGGGCTGGAAGATGCCGCCGCCCCCGCAGAACGCCTCGGCGCTGCTGCGGCTGATCGACGACAGCCTGCTGGCGCTGGCCGCCTTCGCCGGCGCCACCCACGAGAACCAGACCCGCAACCACGTCTGGCGGTTCCTGGAGCTCGGCCGCGGCATCGAGCGCGGCCTGACCTTCGCCCGCGCCGCCGACGCTCTGGCGGGGCGGCGTCGCGACCCCGACGAGACCTGGCTGCGCGCCTGGCTGACGCTCCTCGACAGCCGCTCGGCCTACCGCACGCGCTACATGACCACGCCCCTGCCCGCGCCGGCGGTGGACCTGCTCATTCTCGACGAGCGCAACCCCCGCTCCCTCGTCTTCCAGCTGATGCGGCTGGAGGAGGCGCTCGAGCGTCTGCCCTCCCCCGGCCCCCGCCGCTCCCGCGAGCTGCGCCTCGCGATGCGCACGCTGATGGAGGTCCGCCTCGCCGACCCCGAGGCGCTCGCCGAGGAGGACGAGGACGGCGTCCGCCTGCGCCTGCGCGCCCTGATCCACGACGTGCGCGAGGCGCTGGCCGATCTCTCGGACGAGCTCGCCCGCTCGTTCTTCGCCCACACCCAGAGCCACGCGCAGGTGCAGGCCCACCAGCGGATGATGGCCCCTCCGGAGACCCCGGCATGAGCCGCCTTCGCGTCCGCCACGAGACCCGCTACGTCTACGGCGCCCCGGCCGCCTTCTCGCAGCACCTGCTGCGGCTCAGCCCGCGCGACCGCGAGGACCAGAGGGTGATCTCCTCGACGATCACGGTGACGCCGGACCCGCAGGAGATGGAGTGGTTCGAGGACGGCTTCGGCAACCGCCTGGGCGCCGCCACCGTCTTCGAGCCTCACGACACCCTCGAGATCGTCGCCGAGACGGTGGTCGAGCGCCTGCCCGTGACCGAGATCATGCCCGGCGCCTCGATGCCCTGGGAGGGCGCGGCGGCCGCCGCGGCCGCGCCCTCGGGCCTCGCCGCCGCGCTCTTCGCCTTCCCCACCCGCTACACCGACGCCGACGACGCGATCGAGGCCTATGCCCGGCGCATCTTCACCCCCGGCCGCCCGGTGCTGGAGGCGGCGCGCGAGCTATGCTCGGCGATCCACGAGGATTTCGCCTATGCGCCCGGGGCGACCGGCGCGGACACGGTGGCCTCGGCCAGCTACGCGGCGCGGGAGGGGGTCTGCCAGGACTTCGCCCATGTGATGCTGGCGGCGATGCGGGCGCTGCGCCTGCCCTGCGCCTATGTCTCGGGCTACCTGCGCACGATCCCGCCGCCGGGCCAGGCGCGGCTGATCGGGGCGGATGCGACCCACGCCTGGGTCTCGGTCTGGGATCCGGGACTGGGGTGGATGCAGCTCGACCCCACCAACGACATGGAGCCGGGGCCCGACCATGTGCTCGCCGCCACCGGGCGCGACTACGCCGACTGCGCCCCGGTGACGGGGCTGGTGGTGGGATCCGGCGGGCAGATGCTGTCGGTCTCGGTCGACGTCGCCGCGATCGACGAGACCGGCGCCGAGCGCGCGCCCGAGCCGGTCGCCGTTCCGCCCGCCCCCAGGGCGTCCCCCTCCGCCGCCCCCTCCGACGCCAAGACCTGAGGCGCCGCGTCGACCGTCGCGCCCTTGGCCGGCCAAGGGCCCGCGGCGCGGTCGGAGGTCGCGCGGGTGGCCAGGACCGCCCCGGGCGGGCCGCCGGGCCGGCGCCGCGGGCCGGACGCCTGCCCCGGGCGGGACCGCCGACGCGGCGCCTTCCTCCAGGATCGGGGCGCGGGGATCGGGGCACGGGGATCGGGGCGCGGGGATCAGAGAGCCGGGATCAGGGCGCCGGGGGCAGTCCGTGGACCGAGACGATCGCCATCGGCGGCCAGGCAGATGGGCTTGCCGGGCTTCAACGC
>CAXGVP010000432.1:0-4103 GCA_964013055.1 uncultured Albimonas sp. | reverse complement strand
AGGGGCGGGGGACCATCGACACCCCCACCGCCATCGCCGCCGCCCGCGCCCTGCGCCCCGAGGACCTGACCGCCGAGGGCCTGCGCACCGGCCCCGCCGGCGAGGCCGCCAGCGTGGTCGCCGCGATCCCGCAGGTCCGCCAGGCGCTGCTCGACTTCCAGCGCGCCTTCGCCGCCCAGCCCTCGGGCGCGGTGCTCGACGGGCGCGACATCGGCACGGTGATCTGCCCCGACGCCGACGTGAAGCTTTTCGTCACCGCCTCGGACGCGGTGCGCGCCCGGCGCCGCCACGCCGAGCTGGTGAAGTCCAACCCGGCGATCACGCTCGAGGAAGTGGCCGGCGACCTCGCCCGCCGCGACGCCCGCGACGCCCAGCGCAGCGACGCCCCGCTGAAGCCCGCGGACGACGCCCTCTTGCTGGACACGACGGAATTGACTATAGACGCGGCCATCGCCGAAGCGGCGGCGCTGATAACAAGAAAACGCGAAGGCTGATCGAGCAGGCCTGGGGTACGCCCCCGGGCCTTCGCGTTTGCGCAAGTTCCAGCGCCTCGCCCGCCTGAGGTTCAACGCAAGACCGCCGGACCCAACCGGCTGGCCCGAATACGCACGAAACGGAGAATGACTGCACATGGCTAATGCCACCATGGAAGACTTCGAGGCCCTGCTCGCAGAGAGCTTCGAGCTCCACATGCCCGATGAGGGCAGCGTCGTCCGCGGCAAGGTGCTCGCGATCGACAACGGCCAGGCGCTGATCGACATCGGCTTCAAGATGGAAGGCCGCGTCGAGATCAAGGAATTCCAGCGTCCCGGCGAGAAAGAGATCGGCGTCGGCGATGAGGTCGAGGTCTACCTCGACCGCGTCGAGAACGCCCGCGGCGAGGCCGTCCTCAGCCGCGACAAGGCCCGCCGCGAGGAGGCCTGGGACCGTCTCGAGGCCGCCGCCTCGCAGAAGGAGGCCCGCGTCGAGGGCCAGATCTTCGGCCGCGTCAAGGGCGGCTTCACCGTCGACCTCGGCGGCGCCGTGGCGTTCCTGCCCGGCTCCCAGGTCGATGTGCGCCCGGTGCGCGACATCACGCCCCTGATGGGCGTGCCCCAGCCCTTCCAGATCCTGAAGATGGACCGCCGCCGCGGGAACATCGTGGTCTCGCGCCGCGCCGTTCTCGAGGAGAGCCGCGCCGAGCAGCGCGCCGAGGTGGTGGCCCGCCTGACCGAGGGCGACACCGTCGACGGCGTGGTGAAGAACATCACCGACTACGGCGCGTTCGTGGACCTGGGCGGCGTCGACGGCCTGCTGCACGTCACCGACATGGCGTGGCGCCGGGTCAACCACCCCTCCGAGATCGTGAACATCGGCGAGACCGTGAAGGTCCAGGTGGTCAAGATCAACAAGGAGACGCACCGCATCTCGCTCGGCATGAAGCAGCTTCAGGCCGATCCGTGGGAGGGCGTCGAGGTCAAGTATCCCGCCGGCATGAAGCTGATGGGCCGCGTGACCAACATCACCGACTACGGCGCGTTCGTCGAGCTGGAGCCGGGCGTCGAGGGTCTGGTCCACGTCTCCGAGATGTCCTGGACCAAGAAGAACGTGCACCCCGGCAAGATCGTGTCGACCTCCCAGGAGGTCGAGGTGATGGTGCTCGACGTCGATCCCGTGAAGCGCCGCGTGTCGCTGGGCCTCAAGCAGTGCCTGCGCAACCCGTGGGAGCTGTTCGCCGAGAACTTCCCCGCCGGCACCCATGTCGAGGGCGAGGTCAAGAACATCACCGAGTTCGGTCTGTTCATCGGCCTCGAGGGCGACATCGACGGCATGGTCCACCTGTCCGACCTGGATTGGGACCGTCCCGGCGAGCAGGCCCTGGCCGAGTACCAGAAGGGCGACATCGTGCAGGCGGTCGTTCTCGATGTGGACATCGAGAAGGAGCGCATCTCGCTGGGCGTCAAGCAGCTGGGCGAGGACTCGTTCCAGACCACGGCCGGCGGCATCAAGCGCGGCGAGATCGTCACCGTTGCGGTCACCAAGATCGAGGACGGCGGCATCGAGGTCGAGTACGAGGGCATGAAGGCCTTCATCCGTCGCTCGGACCTGGCCCGCGACCGCACCGACCAGCGCCCCGAGCGCTTCAACGTCGGCGACAAGGTCGACGCCCGCGTGACCAACATCGACAAGAACGCCCGCCGTCTGGGCCTGTCGATCAAGGCGCGCGAGATCGCCGAGGAGCGCGAGGCGGTCGAGCAGTTCGGCTCGTCCGACTCCGGCGCCTCGCTGGGCGACATCCTGGGCGCCGCCCTGAAGACCCGCGAGGATTGATCCTCGCCCCCGCGGGTTCCCGCGGAGGTCTTGCAAGACTGGAGAAGGGCGCCCCTCGCGGGCGCCCTTTTTCGTTGCGCGTCTCGCCTGGCGCGACCCGGCGCGGGTCCCGGCGGCGGCGCCTGCGCCCCACCGCGAAGCGCTCCGGCCTCGGAGCGGGTTGCGGCGCGGCTTCCGGCGCCGGTCTCCGCATGGCGACGCGGGCCTGCGCCGGGGCCGCCGGTCCCGAGGCCCGTTCGCCGCGACGCGGCGCTGGCCGGCGCCGAACTGCAGGACCGGGGGCGACCGGGGACGGAGCGCCGGCGCAGGATGCGGCTCGCGTCCCCTGCCGTCGGGGGCCGGCGGACCTCCGACCCTGAACGCGACGGCGGTCTCGCCGCTCGAGCGGGAGGCGGCCCGCATGCCCATGGCGCTCTGGTCGTCGGCCTGCCGTCCCGGCGACCGCAGCCGCGCGACGACGGTTCGGGAGCGGCGCTGCCGAGGCTGGCTCGGGTTCAGCTCCCGGCCTGGGGCGACGAAGCGGGAGCGCAGGTTGATTTTCCGCCTCTGAAAGACGATGGCGGCGGACACGGCCGGTCTGTTTCAGGAAAATGGAAATTAACGCTGGGTTAGTATTGATGAATACGATATCGTTCATGTGAACGGGCGTCGTCGCCCCGGGGGAGCGCGCCTCCCCTTGGCGACGGCTCGAGGGGCGTCGACGGGACGGTCCACCCCGGGGGGACCTGAGATGACGTCGACCACCACGGCCCTTGCGGCCGCAGGGCTGTTGTGCGCGCTTGCCGCAACCCCCGCCTCGGCGCTCGCCACCCTGTGGCTGTCTCATGGCGGGTCGGGCGGGCCCGTCGGCGGGACCCTCGGAACCGCGGAGTTCCCCGCGCACCTCTACACGCCGAAGGCCGCGGTGAACCGGGCGACGGGGCTCGCCTTCGATCCGCTCGCGCGGGTGCTGTGGTCCTATGAGGGCGGCTCGGGCGGGACGCCGGGGATCCTGCGCTCGCACCACGCCGGGACCGGGGCGACGCTGAGCCTGGTCCCCGAGGCGCCTTTCGCCACCGACGGCTCCGGCCACGACCCGCTGACCGACCTCGCCGTCGATCCGACCACGGGGCTGCTGTGGGGCATCGGCCGCGGGGGGACCTGGCTGAGCGGGGCGCCGCGGCTCTATCTCGTCGATCCCCTCACCGCGGCGCGCAGCGTCGTGGGGGCGGCGGGCTTCGGGCTGGTCGGGCCTTCGGCCATCGCCTTCAGCGGCGACGGGCGGCTGTTCGCGGCGCAGCTCCATGACGATCCCTTCGTGCTGGAGCTCGACCCCGACGGCGGGGCAGAGCTCGACTTCCGCTACGCGAGCCTCGGCGTCCCCACCGAGGGGATCTTCGGCCTGGGCTGGGACCCGGACGCGGGCGTGCTGGTGGCGAGCGTCAACGACGCCTCCGCCTCGGCGCAGAGCGCGGACCGGCTGTTCCGGCTCGATTTCGTCGGCGCGGGGATCGCGGCGAGCCAGGTCGCCGACTTCAACGACGGGCGGGTGATCCATGACCTGGCCTATGTGACCGCCGCCGTGCCGCTGCCGGCGGGCGGCGCGCTGCTGGCCCCCGCCCTGGGCGCGCTGGGCCTGGCGCGGCGGCGAGGCCGGGCGGCCGCGGCGGCCTGAGCCGCCGCGCGCCTTCTTCTGCGAACCGGACGGCGCCGCTCGCGGCGCTTTTCCGCGGCCCCGGTCCGGGTCCGCCGCCCTGTCGCCGCCTCGTACACCGGGGGCGGCGGGGGGACGGCGCGCGCAGGGGTCGGCGCGC
>CAXGVP010000431.1:0-4104 GCA_964013055.1 uncultured Albimonas sp. | reverse complement strand
GTTCGCGTCAAGGGGCGGCCGCCCGTCATCCCGCGGTCCCGCCCGCCGGCGCCGGTCGCGGGTCGCGGGTCGCCGCAGGGGTGATGAAACCGAAATCGCCGCACCTACGTATGTCAGGCAAGAGGCCGGCGCCGACCGGCCCGCAGCAGACGCTCGCCGGGCGGAGGGCCCGGGCCGAGCTTCCCGGGCGCAGGGCCCGAGCAGACCGGGCGAGGAGACACGCCATGACCCCGCCGAAGATCCACCGCCGCCGCTTCTTCGCGCTGGGCGCGGGCGCGCTGGCGCTGCCGCATGTGGCCCGCGCCGCGCAGAGCGCGCATGCCTTCGTCTTCGAGCCCCTGGACGGCGAGGGGCAGCGGATCGCGCTGGGCGACTACGCCGGCCGTCCGGTGCTGGTGGTCAACACCGCCTCGCGCTGCGGCTTCACGCCGCAATACGACGGGCTGCAGGCGCTGTGGGAGGCCTTTCGCGACCGCGGCCTGGTGGTGGTCGGCGCCCCCAGCCGCGACTTCGGCCGCCAGGAATACGAGGACGAGGCCGCGATCAAGGACTTCTGCGAGGTCAACTTCGCCATCGACTTCCCGATGTCCGGCCTGGTGCAGGTGAAGGGCCCCCAGGCGCACCCGTTCTACGCCTGGGCCGCGCAGGAGGGCCGCAGCGGCGGCCGCGACCTGCCCAGCCCGCGCTGGAACTTCCACAAGTACCTGCTGGCCCCCGATGGCGCCCTCGTGGGCGCCTGGGACAGCGCCGTCGACCCCCAGGACCCCGAGATCCGCGAGGCGATCGAGCGCCTGCTGACGTCCTGATCGGCCCGACGCGGCATTTGCGGCGTCGCGAACCGCCTGTCCGCCGCCGGCGCAACCCGCCCATGGGGTCCGGCGACGACAGGCGGCCCGAGCCCTGACGCCGGTCAAACGTCTGGCGAGGCGAAGGGGCGAGGATGGCCCGGCTCCTGAGAGACGCCCGCCCTCATGCCGGTCGCTCCCCCCCCCGACGCCTCCCGCCTCGCCGGATGGCGATGACATCGACGCGCGGTCGGGCCTCGATCCTCCGGCCGCGCTGAATGCCAGCGGCCTCCGCAGTCCCGCCAAGGGGGCAACAGCTGTTTCAGCGGATGGCTCGGGCCGGAGCGGCTGCCCGACGCCGGGCGAGCGCCTTTCGTCCCGCCCTGTGCGTGGCGAAACGTCGGGAACGAGGCGCTCGGTGACCGCGCGGCGTGTCGCGCGCAGTCCTTGCGAAGAAAAGGCCCCGAAGCATGCTCCGGGGCCTTGTTCGTCGGCGGCGGCCGCAGCCCCTACCAGTCGTATTTCCAGTTCACGCCGACCGAGGAGCCGTCCTCGCCCGAGGTCTCGGCGTCGACGGTGACGTTGTCGAAGACGTCGATCTCGACCTCCACCGCCGTGGCGCCGCCGTCGACGGGCTGCTTGACGCCGACGTAGACGCCTTCGGCGATGTTCTGGCCCGCGGCGATCGAGGTGGCGTCGCCGTCGGTGTCCACCGCCAGCACGTCCAGGCCCACCGCCGAGCGCACCCGGCCCAGCGTGCCCTCGCCGCCCGAGGCCAGCGTCGCCACGCCGGCGGCGAGCTGGATGCCCTGCGCGGCCGACAGGCTCTGGCGGTTGGTGCCGAAGATCACGCGCGGCAGAACCTCCTCCTCCGGCAGGGCGGGCTCGGACTCGAAGGCGAGCTGCGGGTCCGAGGCCCGGCCCCGCACCGCGATGCGGCCGATGATGTCCTCGCGCTCGTGCTGGAAGACGACGTCGAGCAGCGGGTCGATGTCCGGCCCGCCCAGGAAGCGCACGTCCGAACGGGTCAGGTCGAAGTCCCGCCCCAGGAAGTCCAGCGTGCCCCGCACCCCCGAGACCGAGCCGTTGATCCGCGGCGAGGCGGCGTAGCCGGTGATCGCGAGATCCACCTGCCACTCCGAGGTCAGGCCGCGGCCGCGCACGAAGATGTTGCCCGGCGCCACGATCTTGAGGTCCAGCGTGGGGCCGCCGGAGGCTTCCTCCTCCTCTTCCTCGGGGGGCTCGCCCTTGATCTCGATCTCGCCGAGATCGGGCAGCGAGGGGGGCGTGGCGTTGACCAGGCGCACCTCGGCGCGGTCGATGCGGATCTCTCCGGTGACGGCGGGGGCGATGGTGGGGCCCTCGACCCGGATGTCGGTCGAGACGGCCGCCGTGACGTCGTCGCGGCGCACCAGCACCGCCTCGCGCGTGGTGGCGGTGGCGGTGATCTCGTCGCCGACCAGGTCGACGTTCGCCTCCACCGGGCCGCCGGCGCCGTCGGTGGCGGTCAGGCGCACCCGCAGTCCGCCGCCCTCGCGCAGGGACGAGCGCACCTGCATGTCCGAGAGGATCGTGCCGGTCTCGAGGTTCTGGTAGCTGCCGTCGATCAGCTGGATGCGGCCGGCGGGCTGGGGCGCGTCGAGCGTGCCGGTCACCTGCAGGTTCACGTCGAGCTCCCCGGTCAGCACGTGGTCGGGCAGCGGCAGCAGGGGCCAGATGTTCTCGGCCCGGCCCTGCCAGATCACCGCGGCGTCGATCTGCCCGCCCGGGGGCGGGGCGGGGAACATGCCGGCGGGACGCAGCGGCAGGGTCCCGGTGATGCGCACCCCGTCCGCGCCGAAGGGGCCGCGAATCACGCCCTCGCCGGTCAGGGTGCGCCCGTTCCAGTCGGCGTCGAGGTCGGCCGCCAGCGTGCCCTCGCCGGCGGTGATGTTGGAGAAGCCGAGCTCGCGCGCCTGCAGGGTCACCTTCGCGCGCGCCGATCCCGGCCGGGTGTCGAAGTCGGCGGAAAGGTCGATGGAGCCCGAGTCCACCGGCGCGTCCACGATCGCCGCCAGCGCCGGCAGGTCGCCGATGACGAGCGCGAGGGCGCCCCGCGCCCCGCCCGAGGACAGCGCCGCCTCGCCGGTCAGCCCGCCGCCCGGCAGGGTCACGTTCAGCCCGCGCACGCTCGTGGTCCCGCCCGAGAGCGTCACTGTCAGCGCGCCCTGCTGGGCGACCGAGACCTCGCCCGCGTCGAGCGAGAGGGTCGAGAGGGTGATCACCTGCGGGTCGTCGTCGAGCTTGCCGCGGCCGTCCACCCGGATCCGGATCGGTTCCTCGTCCGCGGTGGAGCCCTGCCCCTCGACCGAGAAGGTCAGGGCCGAGAGATCGCCGTTCGCCCGCGCCGTCACCTGCGACAGCGAGGCCGCGCCGGGCACGTCGAGGGTGGAGGCGACGACGGTCGCCTGGCCGGCGGGCGCCTCGATCAGGTTCGTGCCTTCGGCGTCGAGCGTCACCTGCGCGATGGTGGCGCCGCCGGCGTCGATGCCGGTGGCGGTGGCCCTGGCCGTCGCCGCCGGCGCCTCGATCAGGTTCGAGCCCTGCGCCTCCAGCGTCACGGTGCGCACGGTCGCGCCGCCGGCGTCGATGGTCGAGGCCGTCGCGGTGGCGGTGGCGGAGGGGGCGCCCATCAGGTCGCTCGCCTCGGCGTCGAGCTGCAGGCTCTGCACCGTGGCGCCGCCGGCGTCGAAGCCGCCGACGGCGGCGGTCAGGGTGGCGCTGCGGCCGGTGGTCAGGCCCTCGGCCGTGGCGGAGGCGTCGAGCGTGGCGACGCTGACGCCGCCCTCGGCGGCGATGCCGCGGGCCGCGACCGTGGCCTCGGCCCGGCCCTCGCCCAGCAGATCCTCGCCGCGGGCGTCGAAGTCGACCCGCTCGACGGAGGCGCCGGGGGCGGTGACGCCGGTGGCGAAGCCCACGGCGGTGGCGGCGGGATCCTCGATCAGGTTCACCCCGTCGACGGTGACGTCGAGCACCTGCACGCCCGCGCCCTGGCCCGAGGCGTCCTCGGCCAGCAGGCGCACCGTGCCCTGGGGGGCGCCGGTCAGGTCCTGGAGGTCAGCCTCGACGGTGGCGCGGGCGAGGCGGGCGTCGAACTGGGGCGAGGTCGCCCCGGTGACGACGGCGGTCGCGCGCACGGCAGGGGCGCCGGTCAGGTCGGTGGCCTCGCCGGTGACTTCCAGCCGCTGCACGCGGGCGACGTCGGCGCGGGGGTTCTCGTCGGCGGCCTCCTCGGCGGCGGCGGCGGCGGCGTCGGCGGCCTTGTCGGCGGCGCTGCCCG
>CAXGVP010000430.1:0-4111 GCA_964013055.1 uncultured Albimonas sp. | reverse complement strand
GCCCGCGAGGCGCACGAGGAAAGCCGCGCCCGCCTCGCCGCCGCCACCCAGGCCGATGCCGCCGCCCGCGCCGCGCGTCGCCAGGCGGACGGCGCGCTGGCCGAGGCCGAAAAGACCCTGACCCGCGCCGAGGGCGAGCTGGACCTGCGCCGCTCCCGCCACGCGGCGCTCGCCGACAGCCTGGAAGCCCGCCGGGACGAGGCCGAATCCGCCCAGGAGGCGCTGGCCGAGGCCGAGGAGATGCAGGCGGAACTCGAGGACCTCGACGAGGCCCG
Organism: uncultured Albimonas sp.; assembly: GCA_964013055.1. Taxonomy (GTDB): domain Bacteria; phylum Pseudomonadota; class Alphaproteobacteria; order Rhodobacterales; family Rhodobacteraceae; genus Albimonas. The sequence continues at coordinate 3,836 of CAXGVP010000430.1, read as the reverse complement.
CGCCGCCGCCGAGGCCGCCAAGACCGTGGTCTCCGACGCCCGCGCCGCCATGCTCGCCGCCCGCTCCGCCGAGCAGGAGCGCCGGCGGGAGGGGGAGGCGCGCGAGAAGCGCCTCGCCGACATCGGCAAGGAGCGCGCCGGCTGGCATCGCCGCAAGGAGACCGCGGGGCAGCGGATCTCGGAGCTGGAGATCCGCATCGAGGACACGGTCGAGGAACTGGGCCGCGCCCGCGAGATCCCCGGCGAACTGGAGCGCCGCCGCTTCGAGCTGATGGAGGCGATCGCCAAGGGAGAGATGCGCTGCAAGGCCGCCGGCGATGCGCTGGCCACCGCCGAGGCGGCCCTGCGCGCCGCCGACGCCGCCCAGCGCGAGGCCGAGCGCGCCGCCTCCGAGGCGCGCGAGGCCCGCGCCCGCGTCGAGGCCCTGGCCGAGGCCGCCGCCGTGCGCGTCGCCGAGGCCGCCGAGCGCATCGAGGAGGAGACCGACGGACCCCCCGACGCGCTCGCCGCGAAGCTGGAGCTGGACGCCGAGACCCTCCCTCCCGCCGGCGACGTCGAGATCGACATCGTCAACCTGCGCCGCAAGCGCGACGCGCTCGGCGCGGTGAACCTGCGCGCCGAGGAGGACGCGAAGGAGCTGGCCGGCGAGAAGGACACGCTCGACGCCGAGAAGATCGACCTCGAGGAGGCCATCGCCAAACTGCGACAGGGGGTGGCGAGCCTGAACTCGGAAGGCCGCAAGCGCCTGCTGGCGGCCTTCGAGGAGGTGAACGCGAACTTCACCCAGCTGTTCACCCGCCTGTTCGGCGGCGGCACCGCGAACCTGGTGCTGGTGGAGTCGGACGATCCCCTGGACGCGGGGCTCGAGATCATGTGCATGCCGCCGGGCAAGAAGCTCTCGACCCTGTCTCTGCTCTCGGGCGGCGAGCAGACGCTGACGGCGCTGTCGCTGATCTTCGCGGTGTTCCTCGCCAACCCCTCGCCGATCTGCGTGCTCGACGAGGTGGACGCGCCGCTGGACGATGCGAACGTGACGCGCTTCTGCGACCTGCTCGACGAGATGCGCCAGCGCACCGCGACGCGGTTCCTGTGCATCACCCACCACGCGGTCACCATGGCCCGCATGGACCGCCTGTTCGGCGTGACCATGGCCGAGCAGGGGGTCAGCCAGCTGGTCTCGGTCGACCTCGAGCGGGCTGAGGAGCTGGTGGGCTGACCCTGGGGGCGCGACGCCGGGCCAGGCGCCGGGAGGCCGGAGACGAAAAGACCCCGGACCGGCGGGCGCCGATCCGGGGTCTTTGCATCGCGCGGGCGGGGAACCTCAGGCGGCGCGCGCCCGCCGCCGGGCGACGCCCGCCAGGCCCAGCGCGCCGAAGGCCAGCAGGGCCAGCGGCGCCGGCGCGGGAACCGGCGCCGCATCCCCCTCGATCCGCATGGCCAGGTCGCCGTAGCCGTCCCTGACCTCGGAGGCGAGCGTCCAGTCGCCCAGGCCCAGGCCGGCGCCGTTTCCGGGGTTGCGGACCCAGGCCCCGCTGCCGTTCGCGGTCGTCGCCTCGCGGATGTAGGTCTGGCCGTACTGCCTGTAGGACAGCGACGGGGTCAGGCCGATCATGTAGCTTCCCGCCGAGAGCGCGATGTTCAGCCCCGAGGCCGTCATCACCCACACGGTCCCGACGATCTCGGCCGAGAGGGCGACCGCGCCGCCGTGGTCGCCGCCCGCGCCCGGCAGGTCGGTCGCCGAGGGCGGGGCGCCGCCGTCGAAGATGTTCAGGACGCCGGGCAGCGCGGTCGGCCACTCGCTCGCCAACGTCATGTAGACCGAGACCGAGGTCAGGATCACGTCCATGTCGAAGGTCATGTCGTCGACCGCGTAGGTCGAGAAGCTGGCGACATCGGGGAACACCTGGTTGATCAGGGTGTCGGTCCCGGCGTTCGGCTGATCCCGCAGGACCAGCGCGCTGGCCGGAGCGGCGACGAGCGTCGCCGCCAACCCCGCGATGCAGATCGAAGTCATACGCAGGGTCATTGAGCGCCGTTCATGGGACGGAGCGTCCCCGTCAGTAGGGGGCGCCGGACCCCGCGGCAAGCGCCAAAGCCGAGGCTGGCCTCGCCCCGCCCCCTTTGCGACAAAGGCGGCGCGGGCGAGTCAGGCCCCGCCGGAGGTCCTATGCTCGCCATCCCCTTCCCGAACATCGACCCGGCGATCTTCACCCTGTCGCTGGGCGATTTCAGCTTCTCGCTGCGCTGGTATGCGCTGGCCTACATCGTGGGCCTGGTGCTGGGCTGGCGCTATGTCGCCTGGATGATGAAGCGCCCCGCCCTGTGGCGGCGCGATCCGCCGATGGCGCCGGCCGAGGCCGAGGAGCTGCTGACCTGGATGGTCGTGGGCGTGATCCTTGGGGGGCGGCTGGGCTTCGTGCTGTTCTACCAGCCGGGCTACTACCTCGCGAACCCCGCCCAGATCCCCGCCATCTGGAACGGCGGCATGTCCTTCCACGGCGGCTTCGCGGGCGTGATCGCGGGCATCGTCGCCTGGAGCCGCGTGCGCGGGCGCCCGATGATGGAGGTCGGCGACGCGGTGGCCTGCGCCGCCCCCATCGGCCTGCTGCTGGGGCGGGTGGCGAACTTCATCAACTCCGAGCTCTGGGGCCGGGTCTCGGACGTGCCCTGGGCGGTGATCTTTCCCAACGGCGGGCCGGAGCCGCGCCACCCCTCGCAGCTCTACGAGGCGGCGCTGGAGGGGGCGTTGCTGTTCGTCGCGATGTGGCTGCTCGCCACCCGCCGCGGCTGGCTGAAGACGCCCGGCGCGATGATCGGGGTGTTCCTGGTGGGCTACGGCCTCGCCCGCAGCCTGGTCGAGCTGGTGCGCCAGCCCGACGCCTTCCTGCAGACCGAGGGCAATCCGCTGGGTCTCGCCTGGCAGTGGGGGACGACCTCGGGGCTGACCATGGGCCAGATCCTCTCGATCCCGATGATCGCGATCGGCGTCGCGGTGCTGCTCGCCGCCCGCCGCGGCCGCTGGGCGCAGGCGGCGGCATGAGCCCGGAGCGGGCGGGCGGACCGGCCAGCCGGGGCGGGGAGGGCGAGGGCCCGCTCGCCCCGATCCTGCGCCGGCGCATTGCGCAGGGAGGGGCGATGCCGCTCTCGGAATACATGGCGCTCTGCCTCGCCCACCCCGAGCACGGCTACTACACCACCCGCGATCCGCTGGGGGCTGCGGGCGATTTCACCACCGCCCCGGAGATCAGCCAGATGTTCGGCGAGCTGCTGGGCCTGTGGATCGCCCAGGCCTGGGCCGACATGGGCGCGCCGCGCGGCGCGGTGCTGGCCGAGCTCGGCCCCGGCCGCGGCACGCTGATGGCCGACGCCCTGCGCGCGGCGTCGCGGGTCCCGGGCTTCGCCGAGGCGGTCTCGCCCTGGCTGGTGGAGATTTCCCCGACGCTGCGCGCTCGCCAGGCGCAGGCGCTGGAGGGGCGCGGCGTGCAGTGGGCCGGGCGGGTCGAGGACCTGCCCGACGGCCCGCTCCTGCTGCTGGCCAACGAGTTCTTCGACGCCCTGCCGATCCGGCAGCTGGTCCGGGCGGGCGGCCGCTGGCGGGAGCGGGCGGTGACGGTGGACGCGGCCGGCCGCTTCGCTTTCGGCCTTGGCGCGGTGGTTCCGTGGGAGGCGGGCGAGCCCGACGGCTCGATCGTCGAGATCTGCCCGGCGGGCGAGGCGGTCTCGGCCTGGATCGGGGCGCGGCTGGCGGCGCGCGGCGGGGCGGCGCTGCTGGTCGACTATGGCTATGCGGCGCGCGCGCCGGGGGGGCGGACACGTTCCAGGCGATGCGGGCGCAT
>CAXGVP010000429.1:0-4125 GCA_964013055.1 uncultured Albimonas sp. | reverse complement strand
CGCCCCTCGCCCGCGCGCGGGCGCGCCGGTTTCATGCCGGGGTCTTCGCGCGTCCGGCGGCCCCGGCACGCGCAGGCCCGGATGCGCGGTGGCTGGACATCCGGCGCGCGGGGCGCCATACCCCCCCGCACGCGGCGCGCAGGGGTGCGCCGCGGCGATCCCTGTTTGCTGCTCCGGAGATGGCATGGCCAAGGAAGAGACTCTCGAATTTCCCGGGGTCGTTGTCGAACTTCTGCCGAACGCGACCTTTCGGGTGAAGCTCGAGAACGGCCATGAGATCATCGCCCACACCGCGGGCAAGATGCGCAAGAACCGCATCCGCGTGCTGGCGGGCGACAAGGTCCAGGTCGAGATGACGCCCTACGACCTCACCAAGGGCCGCATCACCTACCGTTTCAAGTAATCCGATGACCGCCGACCCCGCCCCTGCGCTCGGCGCGGACGGGCCGGCGGCCGATCCGGGCCCCGGAAAGACCCCGCGTCTTGTGCTGGGCTCCGCCTCGCCGCGCCGGCTGGCGCTGCTCGCCTCGATCGGGGTCGTCCCCGACGCGGTGATCCCCGCCGACATCGACGAGACGCCCCGCAAGGACGAGGAGCCCCGCCGCTACGCCCTGCGCCTGGCGCAGGAGAAGGCGCGCGCCCTCGCCCTGCCCGACGACCTGGTGCTCGCCGCCGACACCGTGGTCGCCGCCGGCCGCCGGATCCTCGGCAAGCCCGGGGACGAGGCGGAGGCGCATCGCTTCCTGTCCCTTCTGTCGGGCCGCCGCCACCGCGTGATCACCGGCGTCGCCCTGCGCCTGGGCGCGCGCGAGTGGACCCGCCGCGTGGAAACGCAGGTCCGCTTCAAGCGCCTGTCGGACGCCGAGATCTCGGCCTATCTCCGCTCCGGCGAATGGCGCGGCAAGGCCGGCGGCTACGCCATCCAGGGCATCGGCGCCGGCTTCATCCCCGCCATCAACGGCAGCTACACCAACGTGGTGGGCCTGCCCCTGGTCGAGGTCGCGAACCTCCTGCAGGGCGCCGGCCGCCATGTCTCCTGGGAGGGACCCCCCGCATGAAGGGCCGCGCCGTTCTGATCCTCGAGGACGAGCCGAAATGGCCCGCCCTCGCCGCCCTGATGGTCGACGGTCGCATCGAGGACCTGATGATCGACCCGCCCGAGGCCGATCCCGCCCCGCGGCTCGAGGCGGTGCACCTGGCGAAAGTGATCCGCCGCGTCGAGGCCATCGGCGCCCTGTTCCTCGACCTCGGCGACGGCCGCGAGGGGTTTCTGAAAGCCCCCCGGAAAGCGCGTCCGGGCGAGAAGCTCCTCGTCCAGGTCGCCCGCCACGCCGAGCCCGGCAAGGCGACGCCCGTCTCCGACGAGCCGCTCTACAAGGGCCGCTACGCCATCCTCACCCCCCACGCGCCCGGCATCAACGTCGCCCGCCGCGTGCGCGACGAGGACGAGGCCGCCCGCCTGCGCGTCATCGCCGAGGAGGCCCTCGACGAGGCGGGCCTCGGCGCCGAGACCCTGGGCGAGGCCGCCCCCGGCGCCATCCTGCGCTCCGCCGCCGAGGGCGTGGACGAGGAGGCGATCCACGACGACGTCGCGGCGCTGGCCGAACTCCTCAACGCCGCCCGCGCCGCGCAGGCCGAGGGCGCGGAGCCCGGCGAGGTCGTCGCCGCCCCCGACGCCGTCACCCGCGCCTGGCGCGACTGGGTCGACCCCGAGCCCGACGAGGTGCTGCGCGGCGACCTGCGCCTGTGGGACGACATCGGCGCGCTCGACCAGCTGGGCGCGCTGCTGCGCCCGCGGGTGGACCTGGGGACCGAGGCCTGGATGATGGTCGAGCCGACCTCGGCCCTGACCGCGGTCGACGTGAACACCGGCGGCGACTTCTCGACCGCCTCCGGCCTGAAGGCCAATCTCGCGGCGCTGGCCGACCTGCCCCGCCAGCTGCGCCTGCGGGGCCTGGGCGGCCAGATCGTGATCGACCTCGCGCCGCTGTCCAAGCGCGACCGCAAGCAGGCCGAGACCGCGATCAAGCGCGCGCTCCGCGAGGACCCGGTGGACACCCAGGTTCTCGGCTGGACGCCGCTGGGCCACATCGAGCTGACCCGCCGCCGCGAACGCCGTCCCCTGCGCGAGCTGCTCCCGCGCGACTTCTCCTGACCCCGAGGGGGGCCTCTGCGCAGCGCCCCCCGCCGACGCGGCCCCTTCGCGGGCCTCTCCCACCGGGGCCCGCCTGCGCGGCCTGGAGCGGCGCGCTCCTCCAGCGTCGGCCCGCGGCCTCCCCGGCGGCGTCTTCGCCCGCGCGGCCATCCGCGCCTTCCCCGCCTCGCTCTCTCGGCCGCTGCCCGGCGCGCGACCGTCCGCGCCTCGGCCACGTCCACCTCCGGCCGCCCTCCGCCTCTGGCCTTCCCGGCGGCCGCTCTCGCCCTTCGGCGCCGGCCCGGCGGCGCCCTCGCCCGTCCCGCGCGCCGGCCGTTCCCGCGCCCCTGACGCCCGGGGGCTTGCCTCCCGCCCGCATCGGCGCGAGGGTCCCCCGCCGCAACCGGAGCCCGCCCATGCCCTGCCCCATCTGCCGCAAGCCCGCCGTCCAGGCCTACCGCCCGTTCTGCTCCAAGCGCTGCGCCGACGTCGACCTGGCGCGCTGGCTGAACGGCGCCTACGCGATCCCCGCGGCCGAGGAAGACGACCCCGACGCCGAGGACGCCGCCCTGTTCGCGCCCCGTGACGCCACGTCCTGAGAACCGCGCCACAAAAAGCGCCGGAGGCTCTTGCCAGCCCCTCCGCCATTCGATATCTCCCCCCTCGCGCCGCCAAGACGGCGCCCCGCCCGGGTAGCTCAGTTGGTAGAGCAGCGGATTGAAAATCCGCGTGTCGGTGGTTCGAATCCGCCCCCGGGCACCACGCCCCGCCTGGATCGCCGCTCGTCGCAATCACTCCGCCCCTGTCTTGCGGCCGGTCCATGAAGCGCGGCGCACTCGCGTCTTGCCGGTGGCGCGGCGTCGGAATAGCCTGGACCGATTGTTCATGTCGGGGCTTTTTCCAGATGTCGACGCTGACCCTGCGCACCCGCCTGATCGGCGACGACGTCCTGCTGCGCATCGAGCCAACCGAGCTCGGATACACCTTCGCCCTGACCGACGCCTCCGGGCGCGGGGTCTGGTATGAAGACCCCCGCATCGCCCAGGCGATGGCCGCGACCTCGTTCATGTACGGCCTGCTCGACGGCTCTCCGCACCCCGCGCTGTCGCTCTCGCGCAAGGTGAACGCGGTCTCCTCCCAGCTCTCCTCCCTGCGGGCCCTCGCCGACGACGCCGAGGCCAGGGCCGCGAGCGAGGCGCGCGGCCTCGGCAGCCTCGCCGCCGAGAAGACGCTGGACTTCGGGCTCGCCGTCGGCGGCCTCGGCGCGGCGCTGCTGCTCGCCTCCAACCCGGTCGGCTGGGCCGCCGGGGTCGGCATCGGGCTCGGCGCCGCCGCGGCCGCCCTCGGCAGCGTCGCCGACGACCGCGACCGCGCCCTGTCGATCGCGCTGGTCGACGGCGCCCGCAGGGTCGTCGAGGAGGTGCTCGACGACGACCACGGCCTGCCCGCGGCGCTGGAGACGCTGCGCGATCTCTCCGCCGGCCTCACCGTCGAGATCGACGCGCTTCGCGAGCTGGAACTGACCCTTCAGCGCAACCAGCTCGCCATCGCCTACGCCTACGACCTGCTGGAGGCCGCCAGGCCCCACCTGCGACCCGGCGAGACCGTGCGCGAGGTCACGCTGCTGATGGAGACGCTGGCCTCCGCGCTCTCCGCCATCGCGCCGGCCTCGGTCGGCAACGCCATCTCCGGCGCCTTCATCGCGGCAGGGGCGGTGTCGGTCCTCGGCCAGAGCGCCACGGCCGAGACCGCCGACGCGCTGACCGCCGACCTCAAGGCCGCCCTCCGCACCGTGGACCTTGGCTTCAGCATCGACGGCGGCCGCCTCGCCTTGTCCCACGAGCGGCTCGAGGCGCTCGAGACGCTGGCCCATGCAACCCCGATGCGCGGCTCGGTCCTGGGCGACGAGATGCTGGCCTACCCGCGCGACTCGACCCTCCATGACGGCGGGCTGACCGTGTTCGGCGGCAGCGGCGACGACCTGATCCGCC
>CAXGVP010000428.1:0-4128 GCA_964013055.1 uncultured Albimonas sp. | reverse complement strand
CTTGACCCCCATGGGCGAGTCGCTCAGGCATCAGACGCGATGGACGGCTCCGGAGACCAGGCGCGGGGCTTGTTCTTGGGTGAGTCAGGAGCCCGCCGGAGGCTCCTCCGGCAGAAGTTCCCCCGACGCCCCCACCATCACAGGCCCAGCCAAGCCCGCCCGCAGGGCGCCTGTAGTCCGCTCCCCCCGCCCTTCCCCCGGATCCGCCGGTCGCCATCGCGCGCGACAGCCCCGACACGCCGGCGCTTGCCCCCGCCCCGCTCGCCGGGGTCAGTCCGCGGGCGGATGCGCGGGGACCGTGCGGCCGCCCGTCTGGATCTCCTCCTTCGGCTGGCAAGCGCGCTCAATGCAGGTCCATCCGTCCATCGCCGGGGTCCCGCTGATCCGCCCGTCCTCGCCGCCGCCGAAGGGGATCGTGCGGCCGCCGTCGGGGTCAGGTCGTCGTGGGATGTCACATTCAGGTCGTCAGGCTCGATGCGGACCTCTGCGCTGAATGCGGCGGTCGGCCCGACGCCGTTCCCCGGCGCCTCCAGCGGGCCGCGCAGAGCGACAGGTCGTCGGGGTCCCGGTCGGGGGCCTCGAAGCGGCCGGGATCGTCCCGGATCAGCTCGATCCGGTCCTGCAGGATCTCGGCGGCCCGCACACAGGCGCGCAGCATCTCACGCGCCTCGGCACGTTCGAACTTGTCCACCGCCGCCGCCGCGCGGCGGTTCCGGCCCGGGGCCACAGGCCGAGCGCCGGCCCCGCCCCGGCGAGGCGCACGCCCCCGCGCTTCGACCGCTCATGTCGAGCCTCTCCCGGTGGGTCCGGAACGCCCCACAGCGCGGTTTCCGAAGACGCCTGACGACTTGCCCGCCGCGAGGACCGCGCCCGGCCCCGGAGCTCAGCGCCGCCAGAGGCGGAAGAAGCCGCGGCGCGGCGCCTCGGGGGCCGCGGGCGCGGGGATCGCGGCGGGGCCGGCGTCGGGCGCGCGCAGGGGCTCCGAGCGCGGGGGATCGTCGTCCAGGAGGTCGACGGTCTCCGCCCCCGCCGTCCCGGCCGGCGCGAGCGCCTGCGGCGCCGGGCGCACGGGGGGGCGCGGGCCGATCCACTCGATGGCGCCCGGCGCGCGGGCGTCGACGCGCGCCAGGATCGCGGCGAGCTCCGAGCCGGGGTCGGCCAGGTGCACCACCAGGTGATCGACGCTGCGGGTCAGCGGGATCATCAGCCAGTTGACCGCGAAGCGGCGGGCCGCCTCGGCCAGCTTCGCCTCGAGAAGCTCGCGCGCGAACAGGAACCCCTCCGCCCGGCGCACCTCCGCCTCCAGCCCCTCGACGTCGATGCGGGGGCGCGCGGCCTGGACCTCGAAGAACCGGTCGAGGCCCAGGCACAGCGTCGTCCACCCCTCCATCCCGCGGCAGGAGTGATACTGCACCGCCCGCAGCTGCCCGTCGCGCAGCGGGTAGCTGCGCCGGTCGTGGGCGTCGAAGCCGCGCCAGCTGTCGCGGTCGCGCGCCTCGATCTCGCGGTCGAAGAGCGCGGGCCAGTTCACGCCCCCCGCCATCGCCGCCGAGGGCAGGCACGCCAGGTTGTCGATCGCCTTCAGCGAGGGGTCCGCCCGCTGGTCCGCCTCCAGCAGGTCGAGGCCCCGGGCGACGGCGCGGACGGGATCGGGCTCGACCAGCACGGTGAACCGGCCGCCGTGGCTGTCGGGATCGGGGGCGAGGTCCCAGTCCTCCACGCCCAGCTCGCGGGCGATCTCGGCCACCGTCAGGCAGGTCGCCCCCTTGGTGCGGCGCGAGGTGCGCAGCCGGTGGCGGCGGTTGATCGGCACGTCGCCCCGGTCCCAGGCGCAGCGGTCGGCGCCGACGAACTGGTCGACGCCGTCGGCGACCACCACCCGCTCGGGCCCGAAGACCCTGAAGATCAGGTCGCGCTGGGTCTCGGACCAGTCCTGCCCCTCGTCGACCAGCACGAAGTCGGCGGGCCGCGCGATGGGCCCGTCGTGGCGCATCAGGGCGTCGATGCGCCAGGCCTCGCGCTCCTCGATCGAGGGGATGCGGCGCACGCGCGCCTCGGCCGCCGCGCCGAAGGTCGTCTCGAACAACGACTGCACCAGCGCGTAGCGGGTCGAGAGCGCGGGCAGCGGCCGCAGCTCCGGCTCGCGCTCGCCGATCAGGCGCAGGGCGCGGCTCATGTCGGCGATCAGGCCGTGGTTGTAGGTGACCAGCAGGGTGCGCTCGCCCCGCCGCGCGAGATGCAGCGCCACCTGCATCAGCGAGAAGGTCTTGCCCGTCCCCGCCCGCCCGCGCAGCAGCAGCAGGCCCCGGCCGAGGTTCTGGATGTACTGGGTGCGCTCGGCGTCGAAGCGGGCCTGGGCGACGGCGTTCACCCGGCGCAGGTCGAGGCGCGTGGGCCGGATCTCGCGCGTCAGCAGGGCGCGCAGGGTCTCGAGGCTGTGATACTCGGGCGGATCGGGATGATCGACCAGGGTGCGCACCTCGCCGCGGTTCAGCACGAAGCCCGCGGTCAGGCCCGCCCAGTCGAGCTCGGCGAAATGCACCGGGACCGAGCTCGGCGCCGGCGCCGCCTCGAAGGCCGCGCGGGGCGCCCGCGTCAGCCAGATCGCGCGCTGCACGAAGCTCGGCCGGCGGCGCCGCGCCCCCCGCCAGGCGAGGCGCTGGTGGGCCTTGAACGCATGCATCTGCGCGTCGCACTGGTCGGTCGCGTCATGCCAGCGCGCCTCGTAGCGCACCAGCACGCGCCCGCCCTCGAAGCGCACCAGGTCGGGCGAGTGTCCCTTCGCCTCGATCACCGCCACGAAGGAATGGATCGGCGCGCCGCCCGGCGTGCGCAGCCGCAGCGCCTCGGCCCGCGGGTCGTGGTAGAGCAGCACGAGGTCCAGCTGGCGCCCCGGCAGCGCCAGCCCGCACAGGATCTCCAGCGTCACGTCGGGATGGTCGAGCCGCGGCTCGGAGGCCAGCAGGGCCGCGCGCAGCGCCTCGGCGTTCGGGGTCTCGCGGTTCCCGACGCGCGTTGAAATGCGTATCGTCATCCCTGCCGTCCGTATCGTTCCGGCCCAGGATGCCGCCGGCCGCGCGCGGCGGCAAGGTCGTGCCCTCCGCGTCCCGCGGCGAGGTCATGCCCGCCCCGCGGCCGCCGGGTCCTGCCCCGGGACCCTGCCCGCCGGCCCGCAGCTTGACTCCCGCCCCCGCTTCCGCCATAGCCCGCGCTCCTGAGACGGAGGGGCCGGCCGATACGGGCTGCCGCGTCCTTCCTCAACGGCCTCCGCCGGGTTCGCCCGCGCCGGGGGCGCCCCTTTCGAGGAGCCGAAAATGCCCAAGATGAAGACCAAGGCCTCGGCCAAGAAACGCTTCAAGGTGAGCGGTTCGGGCAAGGTCATCGCCGCCCAGGCCGGCAAGCGCCACGGCATGATCAAGCGCACGACCAAGTTCATCCGCAACGCGCGCGGCACCACGGTGCTGTCCGATGCGGACGCCAAGATCGTGAAGCAGTTCCTGCCCTACGCGCGCTGAGGAGCCTGAGAGATGTCCCGAGTCAAACGCGGCGTAACCGCCCACGCCCGCCACAAGAAGGTCCTTGACGAGGTCAAGGGCCACTCCGGCCGCCGGAAGAACGTCTTCCGCATCGCCAAGCAGTCGCGCGACAAGGCGCAGGAGTATGCGACCCGCGACCGCAAGCGTCGGAAGCGCACGTTCCGCGCGCTGTGGATCCAGCGCATCAACGCCGGCGTCCGCGCGATCGACGCCGACCTGACCTATTCGCGCTTCATCAACGGCCTGGCCAAGTCGGGCATCGAGGTGGACCGCAAGGTGCTCTCCGACCTCGCGATCCGCGAGCCGGAGGCCTTCGCCGCCATCGTCGCCAAGGCCAAGGCCGCCCTGGCCTGATCGCCGGCGCGAGCGCCTGAATTCGACGCCCCGCGGGTCCTGCCCGCGGGGCGTTTTGCTGCGCCCTGCATGGCGCCCGCACCGGCGCTCCTGCGCGCGCCCCCAACCCGCTCGACGCTCGCGGCCGACGCCAGCCCTCCGCCCGGATCGAGGCGCCGGCCGCGACGCGCCCCGCGCCCGGTCAGCCCCCTGTCCTCGCCGCTCCCGGCTCGCCCGGCTTCCGGCGACCTGCGCCCGG
>CAXGVP010000427.1:0-4130 GCA_964013055.1 uncultured Albimonas sp. | reverse complement strand
AGGGCGCCCGCCCGGATCGGTCCGTCCCGGTCGCTCGGCCCTGACGTCTCGGTCCGGACCTCCCGGCTCGGTGCCTGCTCCTGGCCTCTCCGCCTCCCGCAAGTTCCGCCGGCCCCGCGCGGGGGCGCGCCCCGGCGCCGGTTCACATCCCCGCGGGGAGCGTCGCGGTGAGGGTCAGGCCGCCCTCCTGCGCGGCGAAGCCCACCTGCGCCTGGCAGGCGTGGGCGTGCGCGGCGGCGGCGATGTAGTGGACCTCGCGCGGGGCGGGCGCCGTCTTGGCCACGCGGCCGGCAAGCCAGTCGGCGGCGCCCGGCGCGAGCGAGGTCTTGGGCCCCTCGGCCGTGAGGGTGAGGGAAAGGCCCCCGTCGGCGGCCGTCGCGGTCTCGACCCGCACCAGGCCGCCGCGGGGCAGGGAGGAGACCGCGATCTGCATGAAGTTGAACATCAGCCGGGCGGCGGCGCGGGTGATCTCGGTCCCCTGCACGGCCCAGTCGAGGTCGGGGCGCTGGAACTCGAACCACGAGCGCGCGGTGCGCTGCGCGGCAGGCACGCCCAGCAGGTCGCCGGGCGGCGCCGCGCCGAAGGCGATGCGCAGGAACTGCAGGTAGGCCGAGGCCATGTCGGCGCTGCGCGAGATCAGCTGAAGCTCGGTCCCCTCCGCCCCGCGGTCGATCTCCCGCAGCAGCTCGACTCCGTTGCCGATGGCGCCCACCGGCGATATCAGGTCATGACAGATCCGCGAGCACAGCAGCGCCGCGAAATCCTCCGCCCCGAGCCCGCCCAGAACGCCCCCCGGCGCCTGCTCGGGCGGCGCGGCCGGGCGCGGCGCAGGGCCGCCGCCCGCCGCCGCCGCGGGCTGCGCGAAGGGGTCCGTCGACCAGGGGTCCGTCATGGGTCGCCTCTTCGCTGGAACGGGGGCAGGCCCCGGGACGCCGATCGTGAAGGGACAGGGTTAACAATGAATGAATTTCTCGAGCCCGGCGACCGCGTCCGCCTGCCCGCCGCCCCCGACTGGGGCGTCGGACAGGTGCAGTCGGTGATCGGCCGTCGCATCACCGTGAACTTCGAGAATGCCGGAAAACAGGTCATCGACGGCTCCCGCGTGGAGCTCGAGCAGGTCCACGACTGACGCAGCGTCCTCCGGGGCATGCGCCCCTGTCAACGCCCCCGGCCCCTGCGACGCTTCGATGACGCGGCCGTGACGGCGCCGTCTCGCCCCCCGTTGCGCCGCCCCGGCGCAATGCATATGGTCCGCCGCGCGCGCCGAACCGGGCGCGCCGGCTGGAGCGAACGAATGGAGATCGACGCGGGTCGGTTCACGGTCCGCCTGGCGCGGGACGAGCAGGACATCGCCGCCGCCCAGCGCCTGCGCTACCGCGTGTTCGTGGAGGAGCTGGGCGCCTCGGCCAGCGACGAGGAGCGGGCCCTGCGCCGGGAGATCGACGAGTACGATCCCCACTTCGAGCACCTGATCCTGATCGACAAGGAGACCGCCTCCGACGACCCGCTCGACCGGGTCGCGGGCGCCTACCGCCTGATGACCAACGACCGGGCGAAGGCGGGGATCGGCTTCTACGGCGAGACCGAATACGATCTCGCGCTGATCGAGACCTGCGGGCGCCCGGCGGTGGAGCTGGGGCGGTCGTGCGTGGGCGCCGAGGTCCGCGGGGGCGCGGCGATGCACCTGCTGTGGACGGGACTGGGCGAGTTCGTCACCTCTCGAAAGATCGAGATCATGTTCGGCGTCGCCTCCTTCCACGGCGACGACCCCGAGCCGCTGGCCCATGCGCTGAGCTTCCTGCACCACAACCACCTGGCGCCCGAGGACCTGCGCGTGCGCGCGCGCCCCGAGAACTATGCCGCCATGGACCGGCTGCCGCCCGACCAGATCGACCGCAAGCAGGCCACGCGCCAGATCCCGGCGCTGATCAAGGCCTACCTGCGGCTGGGCGGCTTCGTGGGCGAGGGGGCGTGGGTGGACCACGACTTCAACACCGTCGACGTGTGCCTGCTGATGGACACCGCCCGGATGGTCTCGCGCTACCGCGACTTCTACGGGAAGGAGGGCAAGCCCGCCGCCGCCCCCGTGACTGCTGCCGGGACGGACGACGGGAGCGCCTCGGGGAGGTCCGGCGGGTGAGCGATCCGGTCTCGGATTTCTCCTGGTCGGGCCCGCCGCCGCCGCCCCTGCCGCGGCCCAGCGCCTGGGGGGGGATCGCGGCCTACGTGCGGCTGGGTCTGGCGGCGGGGGTCACCGCGGTCCTGCTCTCGGTCTACCTGCTGTGCAAGGCGATCGAGCGCCTGATCCCCGCCTTCCGTGCCTTCCGCGCGCGCGAGCGGGTGCAGCGCCTGTGGGCGCGCGCCATGGCGGGCCTGGTGGGGCTGAGCGTGCGCACCACGGGCGAGCCGATGCCCCATGGCGGCGCGCTGGTCGCCAACCACAGCTCCTGGTCGGACATCTTCGTGCTGGTCGGCGCGGCGCGGATGACCTTCGTCTCCAAGGCCGAGGTGCGGGCCTGGCCGGTGGTGGGCTGGGTGGCCGCGGTCTGCGGCACGGTCTTCGTCGAGCGCAGGCGCTCCGCCGCCAAGGCGCAGGAGACCGAGCTGCGCGACCGCATGCTGGCGGGCGAGCGGCTGCTGTTCTTCCCCGAGGGGACCTCGACCGACAACCGCCGGGTGCTGCAGTTCCGCTCGACCCTGTTCGCGGCGCTGACGGCGGAGGAGCTGCGCGAGGTGGCCTGGGTGCAGCCGGTCTCGGTGATCTACCGCGTGAACCCGGCGAGCACGCTGCCCGACACCTTCTACGGCTGGTGGGCGGACATGGAGTTCGGGCCCCACGTGTGGTCGCTGCTGACCCTGAGCTTCGGCGGCGAGGCGGAGGTGGTGTTCCACCCCCCGATCCGCGTCGCCGAGATGCCCGACCGCAAGAAGCTGGCCCATGCCAGCTGGCAGGCGGTGCATGACGGCGTGGTCTCGCGCCTGCCCCACCACCGCCATGGGCACGAGGACGTCTACCGCGACCGCGCCTCCTGACCCGGGGTTTTCGGAGTGCAGGCCGTGGCGGCAGCGTCGCCCGCGCCGGCGTGGGGTGGGTGGGCGGCTCCTGGGCCGGGGCCGTCCGAGCGGGGCAGTCCTTGGCCGGCGCTTCCCAGGCTTCGGCCGCCCGAGCCGGGCGCCCTCATCCGGCGCCGGCTGAGCGGCGGCGGTCCGAACGGAGCGGCGCTCTCGGCGGCGGCAGAGATCGAGGCCTCGCGCAACGCGCCGACGAACGCCCCGTTCGACGCGCCGATCCACCCCCCGATCCACGGCCCGATCCACGTCCCGGGAGCGGCGCGCGGGCCTGGCCCGGGGCCTGATGCGGCGGCTGCGGCCGGGCTGCGCGTTCAGCCGCGCAGGGCGGCGTCGACGGCCTTGAGGTTGGCGACCAGGTCGCCGTCCCAGACCGAGGCCGGGGGCACGGCGAAATCGGCGTAGGGGGCGAGCGTCGCGGCCTGCACGGCGTCGACGCCGCCCTCGGCGACCACGGGCACCTCGATCATCATCGCCCACCACTCGAACAGCTCGAGCGGGGCGGGCTCCACGACCGGGCCGGCGGCGGGGTCGGGGACCAGCGGGCCGAAGAGGACGTAGTCGGCCCCGGCCTCGCCGGCGGTCATGCCGTCGTGGCGCGAGGCGCCGCAGTCCACGCCCAGGATCGCGTCCGGCCCGATGGCGGCGCGCACCTTCTTGAGGTTGGCGCCGGGCAGGGAGACCTGCACCCCGTCGAGGCCGAGCGGCCCGACCAGGCCGACATGGTCGCGGATCACGATGGCGACGTCGGCGGCGTGGCAGATCTCGCGCAGGCGGTCGGCGGCGCGGCGCAGCTCGGCCTCCGAGGCGCCGGGCATGTCGAGGCGGACGGTGGCCACGAGCCCGCTGGCCAGCGCCGCGGGCAGGGCGGCGGCGATGGCGTCGAGCTCCCCGCGCGGCGGGGTGGCCAGGACGAGTCGGGCGGCGTCTTCGGCGTCGGTCATGAGGCGTCTCTAGAGCGGAACGGGGCGGAAGGGAATATCCGGCCGGCCCCCTCGGCGAGCGTCGCGCCCGGGACGGCCGGGCGGCCCTCGCGTCGGCTGCGCCTCCGCATCGCCCCG
>CAXGVP010000426.1:0-4141 GCA_964013055.1 uncultured Albimonas sp. | reverse complement strand
GCGGGCGCGTGGGACCGGCGCGCGGGCCGCCGCGGCGCCTCCGGCCGCCGCCGCCGGGCGGCTCAGTCGAAAAGCCGTCTCCGCGCGGCGGCGGCGTGGATCCGGGCCGCGGCGAGGACATCGGCCACCGAGACGCTTTCGTCCAGCGCGCCCGAGGCGCCCAGCGCGCCGGGGCCAAGCGTCGCCGTCTCCAGCCCGAAGGCCGGCGCCAGCACGCAGGCGTCGGTGAAGTAGCGGGCGCCCCGCGGGGCGAGGGCGCGGCCGCGCTCGGCCTCGGCCGCGGCCAGGACGGCGGCGGCGAGGGGCGCGTCGGCCGGGCTCTCGACGCCCGGCTTGAAGTCCAGGCGCTCGACCGTGAAGGCGGGGCCGAGGCGGGCGGCGATCGCCGACTGCAGCGGATCGGGGTCCACGGAGGGAGGCAGGCGCAGGTCCAGCTCGGCCACGCAGCGGTCGGCGGCCAGGTTGATCGCCGTGCCGCCGGCGATGCGCCCGACCGACAGCGTCGCCCCGCCGAGCAGCGGGTGCGACTCCGCCGGCAGCAGCGCCGGCAGGCCGGGCAGCGCCTCGAGCATCGCCGAGATCGCGTTCACCCCCGCCTCGGCGTCGCCGGCCGGCCCGCCGGAGTCATGGCCCGCCCGCCCCCTCGCCGTGATCCGCAGCCACAGCGCCGAGGTGGTGGCGGTCACCAGGTCGAGCGAGGTCGGCTCGGCCACCAGCAGCCCCGCGATCCCGTCCAGCGCCCGCGTCGCCACCAGCCGCCGGGCGCCGAGGCAGCTGGAGCTCTCGCCCCCCGTGACCGCCAGCACCAGGTCGCCGCGCAGGCGGGGGCCGCGGCCGGCCTCGCCCGCCTGCGCCGCCTGCGCGAGATCGGTCATGGCAGAGATCAGCGCCGCCAGCCCCGCCTTCATGTCCGCCGTGCCGCGCCCGTGCACCCGCGCGCCGTCGTCGTGGCCGGAATACGGGTCGCGGGCCCAGGCGCCCTCGCCGGGCGGCAGGGTGTCCATGTGGGCCGAGAACGCGAGGCCGGGGCGCGAGCCGTCGCCGCGCTGGCGGGCGAGCAGGTTGAAGCGGCCGGGGGCGAATTCCTCGATCTCCGGCGCCAGGCCCAGGGCGCGCAGCTCTGCGGCCAGGACGGCGCAGACGCGGGTCTCGTCGCCGGGCGGATCGGGGCTCTCGGCCCGCACCAGGGCGGAGAGCAGGCGGACGGTCCGGTCGCGGTCGAGCATGCGCAGCCCCCTCCTGGCCGGCCCCGAGGCGCCTTGCGGGCAGGGGCGCCGCCGCGAGGGCGGGGCCAGGCGCGGCGCCCCTCGTGCGGGCCGGGGCCCGGGGGACCATGCTCGCCCGGGAGAGGCGAGGCCGGCAAGCGGGTTCGCAGCGTCCCGCCTGCGGCGCCCGGTCCCGGCCGGGCTGCGTCGGGGGCCGGGACGCCGCCTCGGGAGCGGAGGACCTTGCGGACCCGATTTCAGGGGCGCGCGGCGCCGTCGGACGCCCGGTCCCGCCGGGCAGGCGCCGGCCAAGAGCGGGGCGCGGTCGACGGGCGCGTCGTGGCAAGGCCCGGGCCGGAAGCCCGGTTCGACGGCGGCTGTCCACCGACGCGCGCGGGCTGCAGGTCGACGAGCGGAGGCTCGGGGCGGAGGCTCAGGCGCGGTGGCTCAGGGGCGGGGCGCACCGCGACGCCGGCCGCTCGCGCGGCGCGAAGGCGGCCGCAAGGAGATGCGCGGTCCGGTGGCGGGCGGCGACCGGCCTGGGCGCCGAGCCGTGGACCCGGACCGCGCAGGCGCCGAAGCCCGGCGCGCTCCGACACGGTTGGCAGGGGTGCGGGGGCTCCTCGGGGTGGCGGCGACGGGTCTCTCCGGCGGCCGGCGGGCTGCGGCGGCGGAGGCCCCGGGTCAAGCCCGGGGCGCCTGTGCGGCGCGGGCGAGCGCCAGACGGGCCCGCGACGTGCCCGCGGGGGGCGCGGCAGGCGGCCAGGCGGGGCGAGGGTCGCCTGGCGGTTCTGGCGGGCCGGGAGACGCGGGCCGGGCGGGGTCAGTGGGCCATCAGGACCGGGACGTCGAGCTCTGCCAGGATCCGGCGGGTGACGCCGCCGACGATCTCCTCGGCGAGGCGGGAATGCTCGTAGGCGCCCATCACCAGCAGGCCGGAGCGGTGCTCGACCAGCGCCGCGCGCAGGGCGGCGGCGACGCCGCCGGCGCCGCGCTCGGCCCGGCGCAGGTCGGTCTGGATGCCGTGGCGGGCGAGGTGGGCGACCACGTCGCGCCCGTCGGACGGGCGGCCGGCGTCGGGCTCGCCCACCGTCACCACCGAGACATGGGCGTGCGTCTCCAGGATCGCCATCGCGTCCGACAGCGCCCGCGCCGCCGCCTTGCCGCCGTCCCAGGCCAGGATCGCCCGGTCCACCAGGCGCTCGGTCCGGAAGCCCGGCGGCACGATCAGCACCGGGCGGCCGCAGCGCAGGGCCAGCACGTCGGGATGGGGCGCCAGGTGGGCGGCGTCGCCGTCGGCCTCGTCGCGGCCGGTCACCACGATGTCGTAGACGCGCGCGGCCTCGATCAGGCCGGAGTCGGGCTCGCCCTCGAGCTCGACGTAGTGGGTCTTGCCGGGGCGCTCGCGCTCGAGCTCGCGGGTCAGCTCGTGGAAGGCGGCGGCGATGGCGGCGCGGCGCTCGCGCTCGGCCTCGACCAGGGGGGCGGCGACGCGCGAGGACATCCAGGGGCCCAGCGCGGCGGCGGCGCGGCTGGTCCCGTGGACCAGCATTCCGGTCAGGTGGGCGTCGTGCTTGCGCGCCATCAGGGCGGCGACGTGCAGGGCGTCCTCGGCGCCCGGCAGGCCGGTCCAGCAGACGAGGATGTTCTTGATCGCCATGGCGCGGCTCCCATCGGTGGC
This sequence comes from uncultured Albimonas sp., assembly GCA_964013055.1. Lineage (GTDB taxonomy): Bacteria > Pseudomonadota > Alphaproteobacteria > Rhodobacterales > Rhodobacteraceae > Albimonas. Next base: position 1,255 of record CAXGVP010000426.1, on the reverse strand, counting down.
GCGTCGCGCCGCCCGGGCCGGGGCGGCGTCGCGGGGGTCGCCGGGGCCGGACGGCCCGGCCGGCCGACGCGGGCCGGGCCGGCGGCCGCGGCCCGGGGACGGTGTCGGCGTCTGTGTCGGGGTCGGGGTCCCGGCGGTTGCGCGGAGCCTCGGCGAATCGGGGGGGCGGCGCCTTGATCCATGTCAGGCGTCCCTGCCGGGCGGAGGCGGGGCGGCTTGACTCCCACAGGCGCGGGCGTAAAAGGCGCGGGTCCGAGCGAGACCCGCCCGGACCGCCGCCCGAGGTCCGTCCTGCTTGCAGGCCGGCCTGTCGGCCCTCTCCCCGGAGAGAGGCGCAGAGGAGGGCGCGCGATGCGAGACCTGTCAGAGGAGCGACTGCGATGACCAAGCGCACGTCCGCGAAATACAAGATCGACCGCCGCATGGGCGAGAACATCTGGGGCCGTCCGAAGTCCCCGGTGAACCGCCGCGAGTACGGCCCCGGCCAGCACGGCCAGCGCCGCAAGGGCAAGCTCTCGGACTTCGGCGTGCAGCTGCGCGCCAAGCAGAAGCTGAAGGGCTACTACGGCGACATCACCGAGAAGCAGTTCCGCCGCATCTACGCCGAGGCCGAGCGTCTGCGCGGCGACACCGGCGACCTGCTGATCGGCCTGCTGGAGCGTCGCCTGGACGCGGTGGTCTACCGCGCCAAGTTCGTGCCGACGATCTTCGCCGCCCGCCAGTTCGTGAACCACGGCCACGTGACCGTGAACGGGCGCCGCGTGAACATCCCCTCCTACCGCGTGAAGGAGGGCGACGTGATCGCGGTCAAGGAGAAGTCCCGCCAGCTCGAGATCGTGATGGCCGCGGCCGACAGCGCCGAGCGCGACGTGCCCGACTATCTCGAGGTCGACCACTCGAAGATGACCGCTTCCTTCGTGCGCATCCCGTCGCTGGGCGACGTGCCCTACCCGGTGCAGATGGAGCCGAACCTGGTCGTCGAGTTCTACGCGAAGAACTGATCTTCGCCGACCTCTCGGACCTGCTGGAAGGGCCGCGCCTCGCGCGGCCCTTTCGCGTTGCGGCGGAGGCGCCGCGTCGGGCGTCGCGCGCGTGGGGGGCGTTCGGCTCGCGGCGCGGGGCTGGCGGCGGAGCCTGAGGCGGGCCTCGCGAGGCGGGGCTCGCTCGGCCGGCCGCGCCGGGGGGCGCGGGCGGGCTGGCGCCCGCAGGGGGCGCTTCGGGAGCCCACCAGAGACCACGCCGCGCCTGGTCTCCG
>CAXGVP010000425.1:0-4144 GCA_964013055.1 uncultured Albimonas sp. | reverse complement strand
GCGGGGGGTCACTTGGTGCCGAACATGCGGTCGCCGGCGTCGCCGAGGCCAGGCACGATGTAGCCCTTCTCGTTGAGCTTCTCGTCCAGCGCCGCGGTCACGATGCGCACGTCGGGATGGGCCTGGCGCATCCGCTCCACGCCCTCGGGCGCGGCGAGCAGGCACAGGAAGCGGATGTCGTGGGCGCCCCGCTCCTTGAGCAGGTCCACCGCCGCGGCCGAGGAGTTGCCCGTCGCCAGCATCGGGTCCACCACCAGCACCGGCCGGTCGGCGAGATCGGCGGGCACCTTGCAGTAATACTGCACGGGCTTGAGCGTCTCCTCGTCGCGATAAAGCCCCACGAAGCCGACGCGGGCGGCGGGCGCCAGTTCGAGAATCCCGTCGAGCAGCCCGTTGCCCGCCCGCAGGATCGAGATCAGCGCCAGCTTCTTGCCCGCCAGCACCGGGGCGCGCATCTCGGTCAGGGGGGTGTCGATGGCGATCTCGGTGATCGGCAGGTCCTTGAGCGCCTCGTAGCCCAGCAGCAGGGAGATCTCGCGCAGCAGCTGGCGGAAGGAGGCGGTCGAGGTCGACTTCTCCCGCATCAGGGTCAGCTTGTGCTGCACCAGCGGGTGCTCGACGACGGTGAGATGCTCGGACATGGGCGGCTCCTGGGGCGCGGGCTCTTGCGGCGGGTGTCGCCCCCTTCTGCCAGCAGCGGCGGGGAGCGTCCATTCCCGACGTCCCCCGCGCCTCGCCTGCGTTGCCCTTCGTGTCAGGCGGCGGGCGTCCTGCGCCGCCGACGGACCAGCGCCAGCGCGCCCAGCCCCGCCGCGAGCAGCGGCGCCGCCGCGGGAACCGGCACGGCGCCGACCGTGGCGGCCGAGATGCGGAACGGGATCTCGTAGCCGTCGTTGTAGCCGTAGGTCAGCAGCGCGGCGTCGCCGTTGAACAGCGCGCCGACGTTCGCTTCCACGTTCCCCGTCGTGGATCCGCCCCGCACATTATCGAAGACGCCGGAGACGTCGGAGGCCACGATGCCATAGGCGACGCCGGGCGAGAGCGTGATGGACAGCAGGGAGAAATCGGCGCTCGCCGCCTTGCTGAAGGAATCGTAGTCGAGGCCGGCGGAGACCACCCCGCCCACCGACCCCAGCACGGCCGTGGCGGACAGGTCGCCCATGCCGCCGTCGAACGCGACGATCGACAGGGTCACGGTGTCGCCCGCGTTCACCCCGCCGAGAAGAACCTCGACCAGGCCCACGTCGAACGCCGTCGCGTTCAGGAACTGCACCCCGCCGACGGCGCCGTAGCTGCCACCGTAACTGGCGCCCAGTCCCGAATAGTCGACGACGGGCGTCGCGGCGGCCGCGAAGGGCGCCGCGGCCCCCAGCGCGCCGGCGACGGCGAAAGCGAATACGGTCTTCATGTCAGCCCCTCTCGTTCAGTCACGCGAGGCGCAGTAGGCACGGCCCTGACGCCACGGCAGAGACAATCGACCCGTTTTTGACCTGGCGGAAACGAAAACCCGCGCGCAGACCTAAATAGTGACGAGCCGGCAACATATTCGGCGCCGCGGTGCGTTTCTAGGCCGGCCGCCCCGCCCGGGTCGCGCGACGCCTCCGGGCCCGGAGCGCGCCGCGGCGGCCATCCAGGCGCGCCGCGCCCTGCCCGCGGACCGGTCGGCGCGAGGGGCCGCGCCCTAGAGCTTCGCCGCCAGCGTTGCTTTCGTCTCGGCGTCGCAGAAGGCGGCCTCCAGCGCGTCGCGGGCCATGGCCTGGAACTCGAAGGCGCCCCAGCCGAAGGCTGAGGTCAGCTCGACGTATTCGCGGGTCATGTCGGTGGCGAAGAACGGCGGGTCGTCGGTGGAGACCGAGGCCTTCGCCCCCATCGCGCGGAGCTGGCCGATGGGATGCTCGCGCCAGTCGCGGTAGCTCATCAGCGCCACGTTGGAGCCCGGGCAGGTCGCGAGGTGGATGCCCTCGTCGATGATCCGCGCGAGCAACGCGGGGTCCTCGATGGCGCGCACCCCGTGGTCCACCCGGTCGAGCTTCAGCGCGTCGAGCGCATCGCGCACCGACTGCGCCCCGCAGGCTTCGCCGGCGTGGGCGGTCAGCTTCAGGCCGGCCTCGCGGGCGATGTCGAAGGCGGGGGCGAAGTCGGCGGGGTGGAACAGCCGCTCGTCCCCCGCAAGGCCCAGGCCCGTCACCCGCGGGTGGGCGCAGTCCACCGCCAGCCGCGCGGCGCGGGCGGCGCGGTCGGGGCCGAGGTGGCGGATGGTGGTGGCGACGAAACTGGCCTTGATGCCGGTCGCGGTCTCGGCCGCCTCGGCGCCCTCCGTGATCGCGGCGAGGTATTCGGCGAAGCGCACCGGGTCGCCCTCGGCCACGTGGTCGGAGGAGATCGCCAGTTCCGCGTAGATCACCCCGTGCGAGGCGCATTCGCGCAGCACCGCCTCGGCGAGCTGGCGGTGGTCCTCGGGCGTGGTGAACAGCGCCGCGACCCGGTCGTAGGCGCGCAGGAAGTCGGTGAAATCGTCCCAGGCGTAGCCGCCGTCCTCGGCGAACATGCCGGCGGTGGAGATGCCTTTGCGGGCCGCCACCTCGCGCGCCAGCGCGGGGGGCGTGGCGCCCTCGATATGCAGGTGAAGTTCGATCTTGGCGGTCATCTCGGACTCTTCCGTGTCAGGGGTGGAGGAACGACGCTCCGTGCCGCCCGGGCGCGAGGCCCAGGTGCGCGGCCAGCGTCTCGGCCACGTCGGCGAAGCGCACGACGCCGTGGGCGCCGGGCGCGAGGCCGGGGCCGGCGCAGAGCACCGGGACCCGCTCGCGCGTGTGGTCGGTGCCGGTCCAGGTGGGGTCGTTGCCGTGGTCGGCGACGATCAGCAGCAGGTCGCCGGGCTGCAGGAGCGCGAGCGCCTCCGGCAGGCGGGCGTCGAAAGCCTCGAGGTGGCGGGCGTAGCCGGCGGGGTCGCGGCGGTGGCCGAAGTCGCTGTCGAACTGCACGAAATTCGCGAAGACGAAGTCGCCGGGGCCGGCGTCGCGGATCGCCCCGCAGGCGAGCGTGAACAGCGCCATGTCGTCGGGGCCCTTGAGGTTTTCCGGCACCCCCTGCCCCGCGAAGATGTCCTGGATCTTGCCGATTCCCACCGTGCGCCCGCCGGCGGCCACCACGCGATCGCAGAGCGTGGGTTCCGGCGGGGGCATGGCGTAGTCGTGGCGGTTGGGGGTGCGCTGGAAGGTCCCGGCGTCGGCGCCCGTGAAGGGGCGCGCGATCACCCGGCCGACGCGCAGGTCCATGTCGTCGAGGATCGCGCGGGCGTCGGCGCAGAGCGCGTAGAGGCGCTCCAGTCCGAACGCCTCCTCGTGGGCGGCGATCTGCAGGACGCTGTCGGCGGAGGTGTAGACGATGGGCCGGCCGGTCGCGACGCTCTCCTCGCCCAGGCGCGCGATGATCTCGGTGCCCGAGGCGGGCTCGTCGCCGAGGATGCCCGGCAGGCCGCCGGCCTCGATCAGGCGCTCCACCAGCGCGCCGGGGAAGGCCGGGCGGGTGTTGGGGAAATAGTGCCAGTCCTGCGAGAGCGGCGCGCCGGCCAGCTCCCAGTGGCCGGTGATGGTGTCCTTGCCGGCCGAGACTTCCTCTCCGGCCGCGAAACAGGCCTCGGCGCCCTTGCTGAGCCCGGGGGGGACGGCGCCGGAGGCGACCTCGGCGGCGTCGCCGAGGCCCAGCGCGCACAGGTGCGGGAGCGACAACGGCCCGGAGCGGCCCTCGTCCGCCCTGCCCTCGGCGCATTCGCGGGCGATGTGGCCGAGCGTGTTCGCGCCCTCGTCCCCGAAGGCGGCGGCGTCCGGCGCGCCGCCGATGCCGACCGAGTCCATCACGAAGAGGAAGGCGCGAGCCATCAGGCGGTCTCCGTCACATCGCCGGGGCCGATGCGGCCGAGGATGGCGTCGGGGACCTCGGGGGCCGTGTCGCCCACGGTGTAGGCGGCGATCACCCGCTCGGCGGCGCGGCGGGCGTCGTCGTGGCTGCGGGCGTGGACGCGGGCCAGCGGGAAGTCGCCGTCGACCACCGCCCCGATGGGCGCGCAGTCGGAGAGGCCGACGGCCGGGTCGATCACGTCCTCGGGCTTGCGGCGGCCGCCGCCCAGCTCGTCCCAGCCCGA
>CAXGVP010000424.1:0-4163 GCA_964013055.1 uncultured Albimonas sp. | reverse complement strand
CGATCGTGGCCTCGAGCGCAGCCACGGCGTCCACGATCCCGTCCAGCGAGCCGCCGGCCCGCTTCGCCGCCGCCACGCCCTCGGACACCTGCTTCACGCTCGTTTCGATCAGCGACTTGATGTCGGCCGCCGCGTCGCCGGAGCGCTGGGCGAGCTGCCGGACCTCCGCCGCGACGACGGCGAAGCCCTTGCCGGCCTCCCCCGCCCGCGCGGCCTCCACCGCCGCGTTCAGGGCCAGGAGGTTGGTCTGGAAGGCGATTCCGTCGATCACCGAGGTGATCTCGGCGATCCGCGCCGAGCTCGCCTCGATCCGCTCGATGATCGCCACGGTGTCGGCGACCACCTTCTGGCCGGCCGCCGCGTCGGCCGAGGCGCGGCGCGACAGGTCGGCCGCCGAGGCCGCGTTGCCGGCGTTGCCGCGGGCGGTGGCGGCGATCTCCTCCATCGTGGCGGCGGTCTCCTCCAGCGAGGCGGCCTGACCCTCAGCGCGGGCGGCGAGGTCGCCGGCGTCCGCCGCCATGGCCGAGGCCAGCGAGACGATGGCCGAGGCCCCCTCCCGCGTCTCGAGCACCAGCCGGCCGAGCCGCGCCGCCGCAGCGTCCAGATCGTCGCGCAGGGCCGCGAAAACGCCGCGGAACTCGCCCGTCATGCGCGCATCGAGGTCCCCCGTCGCCACGCGCGACAAGGCTCCGCGAGCCGCGGTGACGCCGGCCTCGACGCTGGTCATCATCCGGTTCAGCCCCTCGGCCAGCGAGGCCAGCTCGCGGTCGTCGAACCGGGCCGAGACGCGGGCGGAGAAGTCGCCGGCGACGGCCGAATCGACCACGGCGCCGAAGCCGTCGCCCAGTTCCTTCAGCATCGCCGCCCGGCGGGCCTGCGCCTCGGCGTCCGCGGCGCGCTGCGCCTCGCGGCTGGTCTCCAGTTCGCGCTGCGTGTCCTGGAAGACCTGCAGCGCGCGGGCCATGGCCCCGATCTCGTGGCGCCACTCCGCGCCGCGGATGCGGTGCGAGAGGTCGCCGCCCGCCACCACCTCCATCTGCCGGGACATCGCGACGACCGAGCCGGAGATCGAGCGCGCGGTGATCCAGGAGGCCGCGGCGGTGGCCAGCGCGGCGATCGCCGTGGCGACAAGGGTCAGCATGCGGGTGCGCGCCACGTCGGCCTCGGCCAGCCGCTCGACGTCCGCCGCGCGCGCGAGCACGTCGCGGCGCAGGTCGGCGCCCAGCGCGAGCGCCTCCATCCCCGTCGCCTCGAGCCGGTCGCGGTAGATCGAGCGAGCGGCGTCGACCTGGGCGGCAAGCTGGGTTGCGAGCGGCCCCAGCGCCTCGACCGCCGCGCGGGCGGCGGCGCCTTCCTGCGGCAGATTCGGCGCGCGGCCGGCGATCCGCTCGGTCCGCACGGCGGCGGCGACGGCGGCCTCGTATTCGGCGTTGGCGGCCTCCAGCCGCCTGGGATCGCCGGTGCGGGCATAGGCCTCGCGCGCGGCGCCGGCCGCCGCGACATGCTGCGAGGTCTCGGCGGCGGCGAGCATCAGCGGCGGCGAGTCGCGGTCGACGGCAAGGCCGATCAGCTCGTCCAGCCGGGCGCGGGCGAGCGTCCGCGCCTCCGCCAAGCGGGAGAGGGTGGCGTCGCGGACCTCCACCGCGGCGACGAGATCGGCGAAGGCGGCGCCGGTCTGCTCCAGCCGGGCCAGGACCGTGTCGAGACGGGCCCGGTCGTCGTCGGCGCCCTGCGCGAACAGGGGCGCGCTTTCCGCCGCCACCGCGGCGATGCCGGCGGCGGCCTCGCCCGCGGCGGTCACCGAGTCAGGCGAGCCGGTGGCCATGAAGCGCATCGCCTCCGCCTCCATCCGGCGCATCCCGAGCATCATTTCCGACAGCGCCGCGGCGCGGGAGAAGCTGAGGTTCAGCATCGCCTCGTCGTCGCGCAGGCGCTGGATCCCCCACTGGCCGACGAGCGCCAGGGACACGATGACCGCCAGCGCGGCGACGGCCGAGGCGGTCACGCGCTGGGAGATGCTGTAGGACTCGAACATGCGGCTTTGTCCCTCGCCCTGCGGGCGGACTTGCGATGCGGGCGCGCGCGGCGCGGCTCGCGCGCAAGCTAGGCGAGGCAGGTTGCCGAAAACTGAACGTCAACGCGCGCTCGCGGCGCTTGCGACCGTTGCGCCCAGCGCGCGAGCCGCTAGTGTGATCGCCCGAACAACGCAGGTCCCCCGAAGCGGGCGCCGCCGCGACCGCGCGCGCCCGCAGCAACGGGGAGACCGACCGACCGGACGAGGGACCACGGGGGACCATGAAGATCAGCGTCGAGCGGGCGGCCCTGCTGAAGGCCATGAGCCGCGCCCAGGGCGTCGTCGAGCGCCGCACCACCATCCCGATCCTGTCGAACGTTCTGCTGGAGGCCTCGGGCGACACGCTGTCGATCCGCGCCACGGATCTCGACGTCGAGGTGCTGGAGCAGATCCCGGCGCTGGTCGAGCAGGCCGGCGCCACCACCGCGCCGGCGCACATGCTCCACGACATCGTGCGCAAGCTGCCTGACGGGGCGCAGGCGAGCCTGATCGACGACCCGGCCTCGGGGCGTCTCGAGGTCCGCGCGGGCCGCTCGGACTTCAAGCTTGCGACGCTGCCGCGGGAGGATTTCCCGGTGATGGCCTCGGCCGACTACGCCTGCGACTTCGAGGCGCCGGCGAAGGTTCTGCGGCGGCTGTTCGACAAGGCGAAATTCGCGATCTCGACCGAGGAGACGCGCTACTACCTCAACGGCGTCTACATGCATGTCGCCGAGGGGGCCGAGGGCAAGACGCTGCGCTGCGTGGCGACCGACGGCCACCGGCTGGCGCGGGTCGACGCGCCGCTGCCCGTGGGCGCCGAGTCGATGCCCGGCGTGATCGTGCCGCGCAAGACGGTGGGCGAGCTGAACCGGCTGCTGTCGGATGACGAGGCGGTGATCCAGGTCGGCGTCTCCGAGACCAAGGTGCGGTTCCGGGCCAACGGCGTGTCGCTGATCTCGAAGGTGATCGACGGCTCGTTCCCGGACTACACCCGCGTGATCCCGCAGGGAAATCCCAAGCGGATGGAGGTCGATGCGGCCGAGTTCGCCTCGGCCGTCGACCGGGTCGCGACGGTGAGCTCGGAGCGCTCGCGCGCCGTGAAGCTGGCGCTGTCGGAGGACCGGCTGGTGCTGTCGGTGAACGCCCCCGACAGCGGCGCCGCGACCGAGGAGGTGGCCGTCGCCTACTCCGAGGAGCCGCTGGAGATCGGCTTCAACGCCCGCTACCTGCTGGAGATCGCCGGCCAGGTGGACCGCGAGAACGCGGTGTTCCTGTTCAACAACTCCGGCGACCCGACCCTGGTGCGGGAGGGCGACGACGAGAGCGCCGTCTACGTCGTCATGCCGATGCGGGTCTGAGGGCCCGGGTCTCCCATATCGACGCGCCGTCGCAGAGGGCCGGGTTCCCCGGCCCGGAGGCGCCCTGCGGGCGGGCATGGCTGCGCCGCGCCCGCGGCAGGGGCCGCGCGGTCCTCGCGGGGCGGCGCGCATGACCCACGTTTCCACTCTGGCCCTGTCGCACTTCCGCTCCCACCGCATGGCGCGGCTGGCGCCCGGGGGGCGCTCGGTGGCGCTGTTCGGACCCAACGGGGCCGGCAAGACCAACCTGCTGGAGGCGCTGTCGCTGCTCTCCCCCGGGCGCGGCCTGCGCCGGGCGGAGGGCGAGGCGCTGGCGCGCCGGCCGGAGGCGCTCGGCTGGCGGGTGCAGGCGGTGGTCGAGACCCCCGACGGCGCCCATGAGGTCGAGACCGGGGCCGAGGCGCCCGGCGGCTCGCGCCAGGTGCGGATCGACGGCAAGCCCGCGCCGCAGGCCCGGCTGGGCTCGCTGCTGCGCATCGCCTGGCTGACGCCCGCGATGGACCGCCTGTGGACCGAAGGCGCGGCCGAGCGCCGGCGCTTTCTCGACCGCACCGCGATGGGCTTCGACCCGGACCACGCCGAGGCCTCGGTGGCCTACGAGAAGGCGATGCGCGAGCGCAACCGCCTGCTGAAGGACGACGTGCGCGACCCCCGCTGGCTGGACGCGCTGGAGGCGAGGCTGGCGGCCTCCGGCGCCGCGGTGGCCCGCGCCCGCGCGGTGGCGCTGGCGCGGCTGGCCGAGGCGCAGG
>CAXGVP010000423.1:0-4167 GCA_964013055.1 uncultured Albimonas sp. | reverse complement strand
CCAGGCCACCTCGCCGCGCCGGGGGGCGGCGCGACGCCTGTCTCCCTTTTCGCCCGTGACGGACCGTTGCCATGCCCCCCCTTCCCGCCGGTTTCCTCGACCGCGCCATCGCCCACCGCGGCCTGCACGACCGCGCCGCGGGGGTGATCGAGAACTCGCTCCCCGCCATCCGCGCCGCCGCCGAGGCCGGCTACGGCTGCGAGATCGACCTGCAGATCTCCGCCGACGGCGAGGCGATGTGTTCTCACGACGACGACCTCGACCGGCTGACGTCTGCCTCGGGTCCCGTGCGGGCGCGCACCGCCGCCGAACTGGGGGCGCTGGAGCTGACCGGCTCGTCCCCCGAGGCCCGCATCCCCAGCTTCGCCCAGGCGCTGGAGGCCGCCGGCGCCGCTCCCCTGCTGGTGGAGATCAAGCGCCAGCACGACTCCGTGGGCGTCGGCCCGCTGGAGGCCCGCGCCGCGGCCCTGATCGCGGCGCATCTCGCCGCCGGCGGCGGCCCCGTGGCGGTGATGAGCTTCGACCCCCGCGCCATCTCCTGGTTCCATGAGCACGCCCCCGCGATCCCCCGCGGCCTGGTCTCGATGGACTGGGACCGGGACCCGGACGGCGAGGGGCTGGATCCCGTGACCCGGGCCGGCCTGACCGCCATGGCCAGCTTCGAGGCCTCGGGCTGCGGCTTCTGCTCCTACCGCTGGCAGGATCTGCCGACCGAGCGCACCCGCGCCCTGCGCGCGGCCGGCCTGCCGGTGCTGTGCTGGACGACGCGCAGCGCGCAGGACCACGCCGCCGCCCTCCCCCACGTCGACGCCGTCACCTTCGAGGGCTATCGCCCCTGACGCCCGCCCCCCCGCGCGACGCAGCCAGGCCCGCCCGCAGGGCGCCTCCGGGCCCGGGCGCCGGCCCCCCGCGACCCCGGACCGCGCCGCCCGGACCATTGACCGGCCGCCCCAGCTCCCCATCCTGTAGGCGAGGCCGAAACCGCGGGAGGCGCTCCATGGACGGATCCGACGTCGTCGAGATCACCGCCCTGACCTCGATCGACGAGATCGACGCGCAGGACTGGGACCGCTGCGCCGACCCCGGGGGCGCGCCGGGCCTTGCGCCCGACAACCCGTTCCTCACGCACCGCTTTCTCAAGGCGCTGGAGGACAGCCGCTCGGTCGGGCGGGGCTCGGGCTGGGCGCCGAGGCACCTGGCGGCGCGGCTGGGCGGGCGGGTGATCGGGGTGATGCCGCTCTATGCCAAGGGCCACAGCCAGGGCGAATACGTCTTCGATCACGCCTGGGCGCACGCCTACGAGCGGGCGGGGGGCGAGTATTACCCCAAGCTGCAGGCCGCCGTGCCCTTCACCCCCGCCACCGGCCGGCGGTTCCTGACCGCGCCTGGGGAGAGCCCGGAGGTCGCGATATCCGCCCTCGTGCAGGGGGCGGTGCAGCTGGCGGCGGGCAACGGCCTGTCGTCGCTGCATGTCACCTTCTGCACCGAGGCGGAGTGGGAGATGGGGGCCGAGATCGGCCTCCTGCAGCGCACCGGCGAGCAGTTCCACTGGAAGAACCGCGGCTACGCGGATTTCGAGGGGTTTCTGGGTGATCTAAGCTCCCGCAAACGCAAGAACATCCGGCGGGAGCGGCGGGAGGCCGCCGCCTCGGGCCTGACGATCCGGGCGCTGACCGGCGACGCGCTGGAGCCTGCGCACTGGGACGCCTTCTGGCGCTTCTACCAGGACACCGGGTCCCGCAAGTGGGGCTCGCCCTACCTGACGCGCGACTTCTTCAACCGGGTGCAGGAAAGCCTGCGCGACGAGACCCTGCTGGTGCTGGCCGAGCGCGACGGCCGCCCGGTGGCCGGCGCCCTGAACTTCATCGGCCGCCGATCCCTGTTCGGCCGCTACTGGGGCTGCACCGAGCATCACCCCTGCCTGCACTTCGAGCTATGTTATTACCAGGCCATCGATTTCGCCATCGCGCACGGCCTGGAGACCGTCGAGGCCGGCGCCCAGGGGGAGCACAAGCTCGCCCGCGGCTACCTGCCGGTGAAGACCCATTCGCTGCACTGGATCGGCGACCCGAATTTCCGCCGCGCCGTAGCGGAATACCTCGACGCCGAACGCGAGGCCGTCGGCGACGAGATCGCCTGGCTGTCGGAGCGCTCGCCGTTCCGCAAGTCGGACCTGACCCAGCAGATCGAGGAGCACGACTGATGCCCGAGAAACTGGACCCCGATACCCGCGAAACCACGCTCGCCACCCTGTTCGACGGCGGCTGGAAACTGGTCGAGGGGCGCGACGCGCTGACCAAGACCTTCCGGTTCAAGGACTTCTCCGAGGCCTTCGGCTGGATGAGCCGTGTGGCCCTGCTCGCCGAGAAGATGGACCACCACCCCGAGTGGTCGAACGTCTACAAAACCGTGGAGGTCACCTTGACCAGCCACGATGTCGGCGGCCTCAGCGAGCGGGACGTGAAGATGGCCCAGGCGCTCGACGAGATGAGCTGAGGCGCCGGTCGGCCGGCGCGTGGCCCATTCTGGAACGCCAGCGGGGCCGACTTTAATCTGATCGGTTGATTTAATCGGGGGCGAGGGAGTCTGCGCCCGCGCCTGTGTGCGGCCGTAGCCTTCTCGCCCTCAAGCGCGCCTGATCGGCAGAGCCGAACTGAGAGCGAACCTTCGACAGGCATGGCGCATTGAAATGCGCCCTACCCGGGCGCGGAACTCAAAGCGGTGGCGAGAGGTCAGTCGAGGTAGCCGCCGGGATAGTGGCGACGGAAGGCGCGCAGCATGTCCTCGACCGGGGCGCCGGCCTCGTCGAGGAGGATCTGCACGTCCGCCGCCTCCATTTCGAAGGGACGCGGCGTCTTGAGGGCTCTGCACGCCCACAGCGCGGCGACGCTCGCCATGTGGTCGGCGTCTTCCCACGAGCACCGGTCGGCCGGGCCCCGGCCGAGCTGAGGGTAGACTGCGCGCGCCTCCTCCTCCGCCCAGTCGGGCAGGGTCCCGGCCATGATCGCCGGCTCGCAGCGCGCCAGCAGCGCGTCGGCGGCGGGGTGCAGAACGCCGCGGCGGGAGGCCAGCGAGTCGATGATCACGCGGCGGAGCCGGACGAGCCAGTCCGGGGGAACCCTGCCGGCATCTTCGAGAAGGCTGTGGGCGTCCCACATGAGAAGGGCGCTCGGGTCTTCGCGGTAGAGCGCGGTCAGGTAGGGCTCGGACATCGTTCTTTCCTCCGCCGCGCAGGCAGCGGTGCGGCATGCGTCGCCGGCCGACATGGAAACGCCCGGCGCTAGGTGCGCCGGGCGTCACGCTTCGGGTCTGGCCTCGCGCCTTACTCGGCGGTCAGGAGCGGGGGCTTCTTGTCGCCGGCCAGGGACTTGGTGGGCTGGGAGATCTGGAGGTCGAGGGCGCCCTCCTTCACCGCAACCTTCACCAGGCCGCCCTTGGTGAGCTTGCCGAACAGAAGCTCCTCGGCGAGCGGCTTCTTGATGTGCTCCTGGATCACGCGGCCGAGCGGGCGGGCGCCCATGCGGTCGTCGTAGCCCTTCTCGGCCAGCCACTCGGCCGCCGGTCGGGTCAGCTCGATCGAGACGCCGCGGTCCATGAGCTGGGCCTCGAGCTGGAGGACGAACTTCTCGACCACCTGGAGGATGACCTCCTTGGGCAGCGGGCCGAAGGAGATGATCGCGTCGAGACGGTTGCGGAACTCGGGCGTGAAGGTCCGCTCGATCGCCGCCGTGTCCTCGCCCTCGCGCCGGTCGCGGCCGAAGCCGATGGCGGATTTCGCCAGCTCCGAGGCGCCCGCGTTCGAGGTCATGATCAGGACCACGTTGCGGAAATCCACCGTCTTGCCGTTGTGGTCGGTCAGCCGGCCGTGGTCCATCACCTGCAGCAGGATGTTGAAGACGTCCGGGTGCGCCTTCTCGATCTCGTCCAGAAGCAGGACGCAGTGCGGGTGCTGGTCGATGCCGTCGGTCAGCAGCCCGCCCTGGTCGAAGCCGACATAGCCCGGAGGCGCGCCGATCAGGCGGGAGACCGAGTGCTTCTCCATGTATTCCGACATGTCGAAGCGCAGCAGCTCGACGCCCAGCGTCTCGGAGAGCTGCTTGGCGACCTCGGTCTTGCCCACGCCGGTGGGGCCCGCGAACAGGTAGTTGCCGATGGGCTTTTCCGGCT
>CAXGVP010000422.1:0-4169 GCA_964013055.1 uncultured Albimonas sp. | reverse complement strand
CCGTCGCCGGCGGTGTCGATGCCGCCGCGCTCGGCCCCGCGGCCCGACAGGCGCAGGCGCACCTGGTTGGGCCGGCCGCTGCCGGCGGTCTGGCCCAGGGTCAGGGCCAGGTTCGGCCCCGTGCCGCCCTCGTCGGCGAAGTCGGCGACGCCGCCGCCCCCGCCCACCGACTGCACCAGCAGCCCGTCGGCGTAGTCGCCCTGGGTGATCGCCCGGGCCCCGAAGCGGGCGGCGATCGTGCCGCCCTTGCCCGAGGTCGAGCCGGTCGCGCCCAGCTGCACCGGCACATGGTCGGTCTCCCAGCCGGCGCCGATGGCCGGCGCGGCCAGCACGCCGCCGCCGCCCGAGACCGCCTGCACCGTCGCCGCGCGGGCGCCCGTGCCGCGGGTCTGCAGCAGCGCCGCCTCGCCGTCCGCGACGCCGATGCGCGCGTCGATCTCGCCGGCGACCGAGGCGCCGCCGCCCGAGGTCCCCAGGCTCGCCTTGGTCACCCACGAGGACGGGGCCAGCGCCAGCCCGCCGCCGCCGCCCACCGCCTGCACCAGCAGCGCATGGGCCGCGTCGCCCGAGGTGGCGAAGGAGGCGTGGTCGACGTCGACGTCGATCAGGCCCGTGCCGCCGCCGCCGGGGCCCTCGGTGGTGTTGGAGCCGCCCAGCCGCAGCTCGACCACGCCCTGGGGTATGCCGCGGACGATGCGCTGGGAGGTGCCGACCGCGCCGACGCCGCCGCCGCCGGTGACGTTCTGCGCCAGCACCGCGGTCGCGCCCTGGCCGTCGGTGCGCACGCCCGCGCCGCCGGTGGCGGTGACGAAGAGGTCGCCGCTGCCGAAGCCGCCGCCGTAGTCGCCGCCGACCGTCAGGCCGACCCGCTTCCACCCGTCCGAGCTTCCCGCGACCAGCCGCACGGAGTGCGAGCCGGTGGCCGCGACCCCGCCGCCGCCCTGGATCTGCTGGAGCAGCACGCCGTTGGCGCCCCAGCCCTCGGTCCGGTAGGAGGCGCCGTCGAGCGTCGCGGTCAGCCGCCCGGCCGGCGCCCCCTGGTTCAGCCCGTAATAGCTCTGCCGCGTCCCGTCCCCGCCCGAGGAGACGCCGTCGGCGCCCACCCGGATCGAGGCGATCGCCTGCGAATCCGAGGTCGGGTCCTGGTAGAGCCCGGCGATGCCGCCGCCGGAGCTGATCGACTGCACGATCACCGCCTCGGCATGGTCGCCGGAGGTGTGCGCCCTGCCGCCGAGCCGGGCGTTCAGCGCCTGGTTCTGCGGCCCGCCGACCGGGTTGGTCTGGCCCAGCGAGATGCCCATGCGGTAGACGGCGACGTCGGGCGCGAGGGTGTTGGGATCGGCCTCGTGGTTCTTGCCGTCCTCGCCCAGGTAGGCCGAGGCGCCGCCCGCGGCGCCCATGATCCCGCCGCCGCCGCCGATCACCTGCAGCACCAGCGCGTCGGCGTCGGCGCCCAGCGTCTGGACGTCGCCGTCGAAGGTCAGGGTCGAGGCCGCCGGCGCCGGCCCGCGGAACGCGCCCGAGCCCACCACCGAGAGCATGCGCGAGACCTCCGTCGCCTCGCCGGCGCTGGGGCGCTGGAGCTCCTCGAACCCGGTGGCGACGCCGCCGCCGGTCTGCACCGACTGCGCCACCACCCCGCGCGAGCCGACGCCCAGCGTGGTGATGTAGGCGTCCTCGCCGACGGTGACCGAGACATGCTCGGCCCCCGCGCAGGCCCTGGGGTCGGAGCAGTCGACGGTCGAGCCCAGCACCACCTCGCCCGAGGACAGGGTGGTGGTGCGCGCCCGGTCGATCTCGGCCGGGGTCAGCGAGACCACGCCGCCGCCCGAGGCGATGGACTGCACGATCGCGCCGTAGGCGCCCGCGCCGCGGGTGGTCACGTCGTCCTCGAGGTCGAGCGTGGCGACCCCCGCCTTCGACGTGCCCGAACTGTGGTCGTCGGCGCCGAGCCGCAGGTCGAACAGCGCCTCGAGCAGCGTCTCGGGCGGGCTGTCGGGGTCGTAGCGGCGCAGGGCCGTGCCGTAGGCCATGGTCGCCATCGTGGCGCCGCCGCCGCCGGCCACCGACTGCACGATCGCCCCGTGGGAGGCGACGCCGTCGGTGTTGATCTTGGTCCCCGCCTCGAGCCGCGCGGTGGCGTAGCCGGAATCGCCGACCGAGCCCTGGGCGCCGTTGCGCAGCAGGCCCGCGCCCTCGATCCCCGCGGCGCCGCCGCCGCCGCCGACCGACTGCACCAGAAGCGCCGGGGCGCGGGCGCCGGTGGTGACGATCCGGAACTCGCCGGCCGCCAGCGCGTCGCCGCCGTTCCCGCCCTTGCCGCCGTCGCCGCCGGCGATGAAGTCGAGATGCGCGCCCCGGAACAGGGCGTTGAGGTTGTCGACGAAAAGCTGCCGGTCGTCGGGGTCGATGTGCTTGAGCTGGACCTCGGCCTTGGTCAGGGGGGCGGTGCCGACCCCGCCCATGCCGCCGCCGCCGCCGATCGACTGCACCGCCAGGCCGAAGGCGGCCGTGCCGGTGGTCTGGATCAGGCCGCCCTCGCCGTTGGCCTCGGCCCGCCCGGCCTTCGAGCCGTCGCCGCCGCCGCCCGAGGCGCCCAGCCCCAGGCGCAGGACCGCCGCGTCGAGCGGCAGCTCCCCGTCGCCGAACAGGGTGTCGAGGTCCTGGTTCACGAAGCCCGGGGTCTCGCCGCTCTCCGACCCGTCGTCGAGTTTCAGCTTGGCGACCAGCCGGGAGCCCGAGCCGCCCATGCCGCCGCCGCCGCCGATGGACTGCAGCACCACGCCGTGGGCGCCGAAGCCCTCGGTCCCGACCTGGGCGTCCGCGCCCAGCCGGAAGCCGACCGCGCCGCCCTGGCCGCCGGTTCCGCCGGTCCCGCCCAGCCGCAGCGAGAAGTCGAGGATGCCCAGCGTGTCCTCGGGCACCGCCGCGCCGCCGGCGCCGCCGCCGCCGCCGATGGACTGCAGCACCACGCCGTCGGCGTAGTCGCCGTGGGTGACCACCGTGCCGTCGAGCGTGGGCATGCGCAGGGCGTCGGTCTCGGTCGCGGCGACGGCGTAGTCGCCGCCCTTGCCGCCCGAACCGCCGGCGCCGCCGAGCAGGATCGTCGCCGACCAGGGCCGCCCGATCTGCTCCTTGAGCTCGTTGAGGGTCACCGCGAAGTCGATCAGCGGCCGGTCGTCGTCCTCGTCTGCGCCGTCGGATCCGCCGAAGCCGCCGCCGACGCCGCCGCCGCCGCCGATGGTCTGCGAGAGCACGCCGTCCGCGTCCGCGCCGAAGGTCTCGATCCCGCCGTCGAGGTCGAGCTGGGAGATCTGGCCCCCCTGGCCCCCCGCGCCGCCGGTCATGCCGACGCCGATGTTGATCCAGGGCGCCTTGATGCCGGCGAGCTTGTCGGCGACCGCGTCGGCCACCTCGCCCGGCATGCCCACGAAGGTCGCCTGCGAGGCGCCGCCGCCGGCGCCGACGCTGTGCAGCACCACCCCGCGCGCGTTCTCGCCGTGCGTGCGCAGCACCGTGCCCGCGCCGAGCGCGACCTGCAGCTCTCCGCCCGCGCGCGCCGCATTGGAGGCCGAGGCGCCGATGGCGATGTTGGTCATCATCCCGTCGCCTTCGTGGAACTGCTTGGCGCCGGCGCCCGCGAGGCCCGCGTTGCCGCCGCCGTTGGCCACGCTCTGCGCCAGGATCGCGTTCGAGGAGGGGCCGAAGGTCTCGATCAGGCTGGACCCGTCCAGCGCCACGCGCACCTTGCCGCCGACGCCGCTGCCCCCGCCCGCGCCGCCCAGCGCGATCGAGACGGAGGTGTTGATGTTGGTCGGCCCTTCCTCCTTCTCGCCCGGCTCGTCGGCGGCGAGACTCGTTTCGGGCTCGAGCTTCTTGATCAGCGACCTGGCGTATTCGACCAGCAGCGCGGCCACCGAGACCGAGGTGGCGTCGCCGCCGTCCCCGCCCGAGCCGCCGACGGAATGCGCAAGGATCCCGTGGGCGCCGTCGCCGCGGGTGGTCACCTGGCTGTCGGTCAGCGAGATCGAGATCTCGCCGCCGTCGCCGCCCACGCCGCCCATGCCGCCGACGGCGGCCGAGCCCGCAACGGCGAGGGTGGCCTCCATCTCCTCGACCGGCAGCTCCATCGCGTAGGCGAGCGCGGTGCCCGACCCGCCGATGCCCCC
>CAXGVP010000421.1:0-4203 GCA_964013055.1 uncultured Albimonas sp. | reverse complement strand
AGCGCTCGCGCAACGCTTTTACGCTGGCCTGGGCGGCCGGCGCGCCGCTGGCGATCCGGGGCGTCGACCCGGTGGCGCCGGCCACCCTCGACGCCGTCGCCCCGGGCGAGGCCACCCGCACCGTGGTGCACGAGGGGGAGGCCCACTCCTTCGCCTACGCCCTCACCGCCGAGGCCTTCGAGGCCTTCGAGGCCTTCGAGGCCGCGCCGGCGAAATACCTGCCCCGACAAGGCGGCGTCCGCGCCTTCGCGGTGGCGCTGGGCAAGAAGCTTGACGGGGATCCGCGCCATGCGGACATCGTCGACGGCAAGCTCTACCTGTTCGTCAACGCCGACGTCTTCGCCAGGCGCCTGGAAAACCCCAGGGAGATCCTGGCCAGGGCCGAGGCGACCTGGAGCTCGATCGAGCACGTCGAGGCCTCGTCCCTCTGAGCCGCCCCTCCGAGCCTGCGGGCGCGGCCGACCCCCTCCGCGCCCGCAGGTCCGCGCGGGGGCCCGCGCCCGAACCTGCGCCGGCGCGGCCCTTGCCGAAAGGGGCGCCGCCCCCCCACCCCGGGCGCCCCGGGCCTGACCCGGGGCCTCTCCCGCCGCCCGCCCCGCCGGACGGTCCCGAGACGCGACGCGCCCCGCCCGCCCCGCAGCCGCTCCGGGCCTGACCCAGGGCCTCCCGAGCCCAGGCGCCCAAGGGCGGGACGCGGGCCGGGTCGCCCCGTGCGGCCGCGCTCAGGGCAGGTCGTTGTAGCGGTAGGGGACCGGGTCGTCGGCGAAGCCGCGGGTGCGGTGCTCGGTCTCGAGATGGGCGACCAGGCGCTCGGCCATCGTCCAGGCGTGCGCCTCGGCCTCGGTCTCGGGGCGGGCGAGGATCCCGTCGATCTCGGCCAGCACCGCCTCGCGGTCGATGCCGGTCACGCGGCCGCCCTCGACCACCACGCGCCCGCCCACCAACACCGTCTCGACCGCCGCGCGGGAGCCGCGGTGCAGCACCGCCTCGGCGATCGGGGTGCGGGGGGAGATCCGCGGTCGGCCGATCCGCGCCAGATCCATCAGCACGACATCCGCCGCGAACCCCGGCTCCAGCCGCCCCGCCAGCCCGCCGAAGCCGGCCGAGGCCGCCCCGTGCTCGGAGGCCATCTGCAGCACCGCCGCCGCGTCCGGCCGGTCGGCGAACAGGCCCGTCCCCCGGTGCAGCGCCCAGGCGAGCTTCATCTCCACCGTCATGTCGCGGTCGTCGACCAGGTTCGACTGGTCGATCCCCAGCGCCACCCGCGCGCCGCGCGCCCGCAGCGCGTTCACCGGCGCGATCCCCGAGGCGAGCCGCAGCCCCGAGGAGGCGTTGTGGCAGATCGTGCAGCCGCAGCCCGCGACGATGTCGAGCTCGGCCTCGCTCATCCAGTTGCCATGGCCGAGCGTCACGTTGGGGCCCAGCAGGCCCAGCGCATGCAGGTGCTCGACCGCGCCGCGGCCCAGGCGGGCCTGCGCGAAGTCGCGCTGGCGGCGGGTCTCGAGCAGGTGCATGTGGATCGGCGCGCCGGCGTCGGCGGCGGTCCCGAAGATCTCCTCAATGGCCCCGTCGGTCAGCCAGTGCAGGTTGGCCGGGGCGAGCGCCGCGCGGACGTGCTCGGGGCGGGCCGCTTCCCGCCGGGCCTTGAGGCGGCGGAAGAAATCCATCTGCTCGGAGACCGGGACCTTGGAGGCCGCCAGCCCCGCGCCCGCCCATTCGGCCAGATCCGCCGGCATCCGGCCCAGCACCTCGGCGTCCGGCTCGTAGGCCAGCACGTTGCGGTCGCGGATCATCCAGGAGAAGGCCGCCCGCATCCCGATCTCGTCATAGGCGTCGAGCACGGCGTCGGCGGTCGCGTCCCAGGTCTCGCGATCCGGGGGGAGGTTGGAGAAGATGTGGTGAACGCAGGTGGTTCCGCTCTCCAGCATCTCGATGGCCGAGAACAGGGTGTCGAGCCGCAGCGGCAGCTGGCGCATGGCCCGGAAGCGGGGCAGCCACAGCTCCAGCGGCGCGAAGGGCACGCCGGCCATCAGCGGCGTCAGGCCGAAATGGTGGTGGCCGTTGGCGAAGCCGGGCATGGCGACCATGCCGGGGCCGCCGAGCCGGGGGAGACCCTCGCGCCCCGCCGCGATCTTGGCCACGGGGCCGATCTCGGCGACGCGGCCGGCCTCGATGCGGATCGCGGCGCCCTCGTCGACGATCATCGCCCCCGCGGCGTCGACGCCGCGCAGGACGTGGCCGGCCTCGACGATCAGGTCGGGCGCGTGGGGTGCGGGCATGGCGGGGCTCCTTGCAGAGGGATGCGCCCGGCCGGCGAGCCGGGCGCGAGGGGGCCGGCGGGGCGCGGGAGGCCCCGGGTCAAGCCCGGGGCGCCCCCGGGGCGAGGGCGCGCGGGAAACCCCGGGGCCCGCCGGAACGCGGGCGGCCGCGCGGCGCCGGGGCGGGATGCCGAGGGACGCCGGGCCGGCGTCCCTCGGCGACGGCTCAGATGGTGGAGCCTTCCACGCCCTCCACCAGGTAGTCCATCGCCCAGAGCCTGGGGTCGTAGAGCTCCATCGTGGTCTCGGAGATCACCTTGCCGTCGTTGGTCTTCAGGGGGCCGGTGAAGATCGGGGCGCCGCCGCGGATCTTCTCCTGCGCCGCCATCGCGGCCTTGCGGGCCTCCTCCGAGGCGCCGGCGCCGAAGGGCGAGTTCTGCACCATGTCCTTGTCGAAGCCGCCCTCGTTGACGTTGGGCAGCGGCTCGCCGGCGGCGATCAGCTCGGCATACTGGCGGTAGACCGTGCCCCACTTCAGCTCGGCGCCGGTGATGAAGCCCTTCGGCGCCAGCGGCGACTGGTCGGCGTTGTGGCCGAGGCTCTTGACCCCGCGCGCCTCGGCGGTCTCGACCACCACCTTGGGGCTGTCGACATGGCAGGCGATCACGTCGCAGCCGGCGTCGACCAGCGCGTTGACGGATTCAGCCTCGCGCACCGGCAGCGACCACTCGCCGGTCATGATCAGCTGCACGCGGGCCTCGGGGTTCACCGAGCGCACGCCCATGGTGAAGGCGTTGATGTTGCGCAGCACCACCGAGATCGGCTTGGCGCCCACGAAGCCGATGCGGTTCGAGGTGGTCGACAGCCCCGCCGCCACGCCGTTCACATAATGCGCCTGCTCGATATAGCAGAAGTAGCCGCCGAGGTTCATCGGGTGCTTGTCGGCCGACCACAGCGAGGTCGGGTGGCGGAACTGCACGTCGGGATACTTCTTCGCCATCTCGATCATGAACGGATCGAAATAGCCGAAGGAAGTGGCGAAGATCAGCGAGGCGCCGTCGAGCTCGATCATCGAGCCCATGGTCTTCGAGACGGCGACGGACTCCGGCACGTTCTCCTCTTCCACCACGGTCACGCCGGGCAGCTCGCGCACCGCCTGGGCGCCGACGGCATGGGCCTGGTTCCAGC
Organism: uncultured Albimonas sp.; assembly: GCA_964013055.1. Lineage (GTDB taxonomy): Bacteria > Pseudomonadota > Alphaproteobacteria > Rhodobacterales > Rhodobacteraceae > Albimonas. The sequence continues at coordinate 757 of CAXGVP010000421.1, read as the reverse complement.
CGAAATCGTCGCGGGGGCCGACGTAGATCATGCCGACCACGGTGTCGGCGGCGCGCGCCGAGCGCCCGCCGGCGGCCAGGGCGGCGGGGGAGGCGGCGCCGGCGAGCACGCCGCGGCGGGTGGGGGAGAAGGCTCGGGTCATGGGCGGATCCTGCTGGTGAGGGCTGCGAATGGGGCCGTTCGGCCTGGTCGTGCGCCCCATGGCTTGCGGCGGCGTCCCGGGGCGGGGGGACGCCGCGGTTCGGGTCAGCGTCGGCCGAAGGGCGGGGCCGGGGGCGCGGGCAGCGCCTCGGCGTAGCGCGTCAGCAGCGCGCCGAGATCGGGCGCGGCCTCGGCCTCGGGCGCCAGCGCGCGGCCCTCGACCAGGTGCAGGTGGTGATCCATCAGGCGGGCGGCCTCCTCGGCGTCTCCCCGGCGCAGCGCCTCGAGCACCGCGGCATGTTCGGCGACCGAGCAGTCGGCGGCGTGCGGGCGCCCGTGCACCGCCAGGATCAGCGAGCAGCGCACCACCAGCTGGTTGATCCAGGTCTCCAGCAGCCGGTTCCCGGTCAGCTCGGCGATCAGGGCGTGGAATTCCCAGGCGAGGCGGACGCCGGCGCGCGCGTCGCGGGCCTCCAACGCCTGCCGCTCGGCGCGCAGGTGGCCCTCCAGGGCGGCGCCGGTCTCGGGGCGCCAGTCCTCGGCGAGGATGCGCAGCGCCTCGCGCTCCAGCGCCCGGCGGACGCGGAACACGTCGCGCGCCTCCTCGGCGGTGGGG
>CAXGVP010000420.1:0-4219 GCA_964013055.1 uncultured Albimonas sp. | reverse complement strand
CCTCGTTGACCCACGAGCTCTTCGATGGTGGGGGGCGCGTGAGTCAGCACCTCGACCTGTATGACGAGCGCGTACAGGCCGCGTTGGCACAGCACGGCCTCGCCGAGCCCATTGGATTCAACCGCTCCCAGGTGTTCCGCAGGAGGGTGCTCGATCAAGCCGGAGTCCTCACAGGGAGCGTGTTCCGTACGTACTGGTCCGCTGGTGACGAGCGCGCAAAGCTCTGGTGGGTCCTCACGGTCGATAATCGGATCCTCGCGGTGGAGGATGCGCAGAGGTCGCTCAAGTCCTCGACGTCGAACCTGTTCCAAAAACTCATCGGACGTCAATTCGGCAAAGAAGAAGAGTGCAAGACCGCGTGCGAGTTGGCGGCGCTCGAGATAACCCTGCTCAACACCCCGGACTGAAGCAGAGCGCCCCTTGAAGATCGCTTCACACATCGGAGTCCTTCTCGCGGTTTCGACTGCGTTGGGGATGGGGCTCTTGGCCCTGCTCTATCAGGGGACCGTCAGCGTCATCGAAGCGGACGGCGAGGCGGCGACTGGTAGCGTGGATCTGAAGGAGGTGGAGAGCCTGCACACCACCTCCGGCCGCTTCGACCTGGCCGCCCAGGTGGGGGCGCCGGACACGGCGCAGCTCGACTCGGCCCTCGACCGGATCGCGATGATCGAGGGCGTGCGCGGGATCGAGACGCTGGTGCAGCTGACCACCAAGGTCGATCGGCGCTGGTGACGCCGGGGGCGAGGCGGCGCGGCGAGGGCTCAGGGCGCCGTGGCGCGGGCGGCGATCGCCTCGAAGATCGGGTCGAGCTCGGCCCCGATCGCTCCGATCCCGGGCCCGCAGTCGTCGGAATGGGCGGCGAAGAGCGCGCCCGGCGTCTTCCAGGCGAGCGTCGCGCCCCGGGGCGTCTCGGTCACATAGAACCGGATCGGCGCCTCGATCATCGCGGGCACGCAGGCGCGCAGGGCGCGCACGGCGAAGTCGTTGCGGAACACGCCGAGCACCCGGTTCCCCGGGATCGTCTCGCCGCGGGCGGCGGCGGCCTCGGTGGGGCCGGCCTCGGTCACCAGGCCCATCCGCTCGGCCGCGATGGCCGCGCGCAGGCGGGGCAGGAGCTCGGCGTAGGGGATCGCGGTCTCGATCACCCGCCAGCCGGGGCGTGGCTCGACCCGGTCCGGGGCCGCCAGAGCGGGCAGGGCGAGAAGCGCGAGCGCCAGGGTCAGGGTCTTCATTGCAGGGTCCTTCCGGTCGGGTCCTGTCGGCCGTCCATGCCGAGCCGGGCGCGCAGCCGCCCGCCCAGCAGCGATCCGGGCACGGCGAAGACCAGCCACCACAGCCCGTGCAGCGAGCCCGAGACGATCCCCCCCAGGTACGCCCCGATGTTGCACCCGTAGGCGAGCCGCGCGCCATAGCCCATGGCGAGCCCGCCCAGCACGGCCGTCGCCGCCTCCTTCGCCGAGATCCGGCGCAAGGGCGCGAACCGTCCCGAGAGGCCCGCCGCCGCCAGCGCGCCCAGCAGGATGCCCAGGTTCATCACCGAGGTCGCGTCCGCCAGCACCGGCGCGGCCAGCTGGCCTTCTCGCCAGCCGCTCCAGTAGCCGCCGGGCCAGGCGGTCGGCTCGGCCCCCAGCGCCCCGGCCGCCTTGGCGCCCCACAGCGCGAAGCCCGAGGTGATCCCCCACGGCCGCCCCAGCGCCAGCAGGCAGGCGAGCGAGACAGCCGCCAGCGCCAGCGCCCCGGCGAGCGGCGTCCAGGGGCCGCGCAGGCTCAGGCGCGGAAGGGCCAGCGGCTCGACCGCGCCATGGGCGCGCCGCTCGGCCCGCACCGCCGCCCCCCAGGCCAGCGCCAGCAGCGCCGCCATCGCCGCCATCGCGCCCGGCGCCCCGAGCGTGGCGAGGACCGAGACCCCGGCCTGCGTCCGCGGCAGCGCCTGCCAGGCGCCCCAGTGGGCCGTGGCCAGCACCGAGCCCGCCACGAAGGCCGCCAGCACCACGATCATCCGCGGCGAGCCGCCGCCGGCGGTGTAGAGCGTGCCCGAGGCGCAGCCGCCGCCGAGCTGCATGCCGATCCCGAACAGGAACGCCCCGAGCGCCGAGGCGAGGCCCATCGGCAGGATCACGCCGTGCGCCTCGATCCCCGCCGTCGCGCCCCATTCCAGCAGCGGCCAGGCCGCGAGGCAGGCCGCCCCCAGCAGCACGATCTGCGCCCGCACCCCGGCCGAGCGGCGCGCCTGCGCCATCCGCCGCCAGGCCGAGGCGAAGCCGAAGGAGGCCTGGAACAGCGCCAGCCCCGCCGCCCCGCCGATCCCCGCCGCCCAGGCGCCCGGGGCCCCGCCCTGCGCCCAGGCCGCCAGCGCCAGCGCCCCCAGCAGCGTCGCGGCCGCCAGCGCCACGCCCGGCTGCATCGGCGCGGGCCCCGGGGCGGGCCCGGGCGGCGGCAGGCGGTCGGACGGGGGACGGCCGGAAGGGGGACGGCCGGACGGGGAACGTTCGGACGGGACAAGGTCGGACGGGACAAGGTCGGACGGGGGGCGGTCGGATGGCGGGAGGCCGGGCAGGGCCCCGGCCTCGCCCGCGGGCAGGACGCCGGACTGGGCGCAGGATTGGGCGCAGGACTGGGCGCCGGGCAGCACGCCGGACTGGGCGGCGGGCAGGGAGGCGGGCAGGGCGGCGGGCAAACCGCCGGACGGGGCGCCGGACGGGGCGGCGGGCTGGGCCGGGTCGGGCGCCGTGTGGGGCATGGCTGCGCCTCCGCTCCGCCGGCCTGGCGCCGGCGCTCCAGTCCTGACGGGCGGCGGGCCCGCGCGCCATCGGCCTGACGCTCGCGCGGCGTCACCTTTGGGTGAAACGGCGAAACGAACCCTCCGCGCCCTGCGATCAACACATAAGCATGGGACAGGGGCGCTCCGGTTCGCGGGGCGCCCGCAGCCCCTTCCGGCGCGCACGCCGGGCCAGGAGACGCGCATGTTGGACGATGCAGCCGGCCTTCCGATCTCGCTCGACGATCCCCGGGCCGCGGCCCTGTGGGAGCGGACCGTCGCGGCCTTCCTCGCCCATTCGGCCGCCACGCCCGTGCACCTGGGCGAGGTGCTGGCCCTCGCGCCCGGCTTCGCTCTGGGGCACGCGGCGCAGGGCCTGTTCCTGTCGCTGCTGGGCCGGCGGGAGCTGGATCCGGCGATCGACGCGGCGCTCGCCGCCGCCCGCGCCGCCGCCGACGCAGGCGGGGCGACGGCGCGCGAGCGGGCCTGTGTCGCGGCCCTCGCCGAGCATCGCGCCGGCCGCGCCTTCGCCGCCGCAGACCGGCTGGAGCGCATCGTGGCCGAGCATCCCGGCGACTCGCTGGCCGCCAAGCTCGCCCAGGCGATCCGCTTCATGCTGGGCGACGCCGCCGGCATGCGGCGGGCCGCCGACCGCATGGTGCAGCCCCACGCGGGCTTCGGGCCCGAGCACCCGCACCGGGGCTACGTCCTCGGCCAGCGGGCCTTCGCGCTGGAGGAGACGGGCGACTACGCCGAGGCCGAGGCGGAGGGGCGCGCCGGGCTCGAGCTTGCGCCCGACGACGCCTGGGGCCTGCATGCGGTGGCGCATGTGATGGACATGACCGGGCGCGCGGACGCGGGCGTGCGCTGGCTGGCGGGAAAGTCCCGCCACTGGGCGCATTGCAACAACTTCGGCGGCCACGTCTGGTGGCACCTGGCGCTGTTCCACCTCGACCGCGGGAACCTCGGCGCGGCGCTGGCGCTCTACGACCGCAAGGTGCGCCCCGAGCCCACCGACGACTATCGCGACATCGCCAACGCCGCCTCGCTGCTGCTGCGCCTGGAGCTGGAGGGCGCGAACGTCGGCGAGCGGTGGGAGGAACTCGCCGCCCTCGCCGCCGCCCGCACCGGGGACGGCTGCGTGGTCTTCGCCGACCTGCACTACCTGCTGGCGCTGAACCGCGCCGGGCGCGAGGCCGAGGCCGCGGCCCTGACCGCGCGCATCACGCGCGACGCGCAGGGGCTCGACCACGACCAGCACGAGGTCTGCGCGGTGGCGGGCCTGCCCGCGGCGCGCGGCCTGAACGCCTTCCGCGCCGGGCGCTGGCAGGAGGCGCACCGGGCGCTGGCGCTGGCCCTGCCGCAGCTGCAGCGCATCGGCGGCAGCCATGCCCAGCGCGACCTGTTCGAGCGGATGAGCATCGACGCCGCCCTCGCCGCCGCCGACATCCGCGCGGCCGA
>CAXGVP010000419.1:0-4235 GCA_964013055.1 uncultured Albimonas sp. | reverse complement strand
AGTAGAGGTTGGCGAACTGCTGGTCGGGAAGCTGGTAGAGCTTGCCGTCCGGCGCGGTGGTGAAGGACGTGCCGATATAGTCGTCGAGGTCGAGGCCCGGATTGGTGACCTCCTTGCCTTCGCCTTCCATCCAGTCGGTCAGGTTGCGCACCTGCTGGTAGCGCCAGTGGGTGCCGATCAGGTCCGAGTCATTGACGTAGGCGTCGTAGATGTTCTCACCCGACTGCATCTGCGTCTGCAGCTTCTCGACCACGTCGCCCTCGCCGATCAGGTCGTGGGTGACCTGGATGCCGGTGATCGCGGTGAAGGCGGGAGCGAGGACCTTGGACTCGTATTCATGGGTGGTGATCGTCTCGGAGACCACCTTGATCTCCATGCCCTGGTAGGGCTGGGCGGCGTCGATGAACCACTGCATCTCCGCTTCCTGGTCGGCGCGCGAAAGCGTGGACATGTCCCCGATCTCGGCGTCGAGGAAAGCCCTTGCGGCGTCCATGTCCGCGAAGGCCGGACCGGCGGCGAGCGCGAGGCCCAGCGCCGTGGTCGTTCTCAGCATCAAGCTCATGATTTCCTCCCTGGAGAGCTTGTGGGCGCGGGGGCCGTTCGCGGCCCCTCGCGCAGATCGAGCCGGGTCCCTGTCAGACCCAGCGGAACACCGCCGCCGCCCACACCAGGCTCAGCGCCAGCCCCCACCACTGCGAGGCGTCGGCGAGGCCGAGCCAGGCGAGGTTGACGAAGGCCGAGCCCAGCAGCGTGATGAACAGCCGGTCGCCGCGCGTCGTCTCGATGCGCAGGACGCCGGTGCGGGGCGTCTCGGGGTAGCGGATCGCGAGGATCGAGAAGACGATCAGCAGCACCGCGATCACCGCGAAGAAGGCCGCCGTGGGCCAGGTCCAGGCCATCCATGCCATTGGAACGGCTCCCTTATACCCGGCCGAGGGCGAAGCCCTTGGCGATGTAGTTGCGCACGAACCAGATCACCAAGGCGCCCGGCACGATGGTCAGCATCCCCGCCGCCGCCAGCACGCCCCAGTCCATGCCCGAGGCGGAGACGGTCCGGGTCATCGTCGCCGCGATCGGCTTCGCGTCGACCGAGGTCAGGGTGCGCGACAGCAGCAGCTCGACCCAGGAGAACATGAAGCAGAAGAAGGCGGCGACCCCGATGCCGCTGGCGATCAGGGGCATGAAGATGCGGATGAAGAAGCGGGGGAAGGAGTAGCCGTCGATATAGGCGGTCTCGTCGATCTCGCGCGGGACGCCGCGCATGAAACCCTCGAGGATCCAGACCGCGAGCGGCACGTTGAACAGGCAGTGCGCCAGCGCCACGGCGATGTGGGTGTCGAAGAGGCCGACGGACGAGTAGAGCTGGAAGAACGGCAGGGCGAAGACCGCCGGCGGCGCCATGCGGTTGGTCAGCAGCCAGAAGAACAGGTGCTTGTCGCCCATGAAGCTGTAGCGGCTGAAGGCGTAGGCCGCCGGCAAGGCCACCGCCACCGAGATCACCGTGTTCATCACCACGTAGATCAACGAGTTGACGTAGCCCATGTACCACGAGGGATCGGTCAGGATCACCGCGTAGTTGCGCAGCGTCGGGGATTGCGGCCAGAGCGAAAGGGTGTTGAGGATCTCGGTGTTGGTCTTCAGGCTCATGTTGAAGAGCCAGTAGATCGGCAGCAGCAGGAACAGGAGATACAGCACCATCACCACGGCGGAGCGGTTCATTTCGGGCCCTCCGCTTTGTCGAGGTTCGTCATCACGGTGTAGAACACCCAGGAGATCAGCAGGATCACCAGGAAGTACATCAGGGAGAACGCCGCCGCGGGGCCGAGATCGAACTGCCCCAGCGCCATCTTCACCAGGTCGATGGACAGGAACGTGGTCGCGTTGCCCGGACCGCCGCCGGTGACCACGAAGGGCTCGGTGTAGATCATGAAGCTGTCCATGAAGCGCAGCAGGATCGCGATCATCAGCACGCCGCGCATCTTCGGCAGCTCGATGTAGCGGAACACCTTCCAGCGGCTCGCCTGGTCGATGCGCGCGGCCTGGTAGTAGGCGTCGGGGATCGAGCGCAGGCCGGCGTAGGCCAGCAGCGCCACCAGCGAGGTCCAGTGCCACACGTCCATCACGATGACCGTGGCCCAGGCCGAGACGATGTCCTGGGTGTAGTTGTATTCCACCCCCAGGCTCTCCATCGTGGCCCCGAGAAGCCCGATGTCGACCCGCCCGAAAATCTGCCAGATGGTGCCGACCACGTTCCACGGGATCAGCAGCGGCAGGCTCATCAGCACCAGGCAGACCGAGGACCACACCCCCTTCTTGGGCATGTTCAGCGCCACGATCACGCCCAGCGGCACCTCGATCGCCAGCACGATGGCCGAGAACGCCGCCTGCCGCTGAAGCGCCGCCCACATCCGGTCGCTGTCGAGCAGTTCGGAGAACCACTCGAGGCCGGCCCAGAAGAACTGGTTGTTCCCGAACGTGTCCTGGACCGAGTAGTTGACCACCGTCATCAGCGGGATCACCGCCGAGAAGGCGACCAGCGCCAGCACCGGCAGCACCAGGAACCAGGCGCGGTGGTTGACGGTCTTTTCCATCAGGCCTCTCCCTCCAGGCGCCAGTCGTCGCGATAGACGTTGACGTGGGCGGGGTCGAAGACGACCCGGGTCATGTCGGGGCCGAGGGGCGGCCCCTCGGGCATCACGACGCTGATCGGGGTTCCCGAAAGGGTCGCGCGCACGATGCGGTGGCGGCCGACGTCCTCGACCCGCTCGATGGAGACCGGCAAGCCCTCGGTGGCGGAGAGGCGCGCGAACTCGGGCCGGATGCCGATGGCGACGCGGCCCGAGGGCGTGCCGTAGCCTTGCCCGAGGGGGGCCGAGCCGGCGTCCAGATGGGCGGTCGCGCCCTCCACCCTGGCGGAAATCAGGTTCATGCCGGGGGAGCCGATGAAGTAGCCCACGAAGGTGTGGGCGGGCCGCTCGAACAGCTCCTGCGGAGTGCCGATCTGGACCACCTGGCCCGCGTGCATCACCACCACCTTGTCGGCGAAGGTCAGCGCCTCGGTCTGGTCGTGGGTGACGTAGATCATCGTGTGGCGGAACTCGTGGTGCAGCGATTTCAGCTGCGTGCGCAGGCGCCATTTCATGTGCGGGTCGATGACGGTCAGCGGCTCGTCGAAGAGCAGCGCGTTGACGTCCTCGCGCACCATCCCCCGGCCGAGACTGATCTTCTGCTTGGCGTCCGCCGTCAGGCCCTGGGCGCGGCGGTCCAGCTCCGCCTCCATCCCGATCATTTCCGCCACCGCGGCGACCCGCTGGGCGACATAGGCGCGGTCGCGGCCGCGGTTCTTGAGCGGAAAGGCCAGGTTCTCGCGCACGGTCATGGTGTCGTAGACCACGGGGAACTGGAACACCTGGGCGATGTTGCGCTCGGCCGTGGGGGCGCGGGTCACGTCCTGCCCGTCGAACAGGATCCGCCCGCGCGACGGCGTCAGCAGGCCGGAGATGATGTTGAGCAGCGTCGACTTCCCGCAGCCCGACGGGCCGAGCAGCGCGTAGGCCTCGCCGTCCGCCCACTCCAGGTTGAGGGGTTGCAGGGCATAGTCCTCGTCCCGCTTCGGATCGGGCAGGTAGGAATGCGCGAGGTCGTCGAGGGTGATGCGGGCCATGCGATCCTCCCGGCTCAGGCGGCGGACGCGTAGGCCGCGGGCGCGACCAGCGCCCCGTCCTCGGCGAACACATAGACATGGGCGGGGTCGAGATGGACCCGCAAAGGCGCGCCAATGGTCAATTCGCGGACGCCATGCACCAGGCCCACCCAGCGCTCCCCCTGGTGGTCGAGATGCACGAAGGTCTCCGAGCCGGTGATCTCGGCCACCGCCAGATGGGTGGTGAAGGCGAGGGCGTCGGCGGCGTGGCGCTCCAGCTCCAGGTGGTTGGGGCGGAAGCCCGCCAGGTAGCGACCGTCCGGGAGCCGGGCGAGCGCCCCCTCGGCCGCGACCCCCTGCCCGTCCCCGAAGGCCAGCCGCTCGCCGGTCTTCTCGATGGGCAGGAAGTTCATCGGCGGGTCCGAGAACACTCGCGCGGTGGTGGCGTCCTGCGGGCGGCGGTAGACCTCGGGCGTGGGGCCGAACTGGGTCACGCGGCCCTCCCACAGGGTGGCGGTGGCGCCGCCGAGCAGCAGGGCCTCCTCCGGCTCGGTGGTGGCGTAGACGAAGATCGAGCCCGAGGCCTCGAAGA
>CAXGVP010000418.1:0-4239 GCA_964013055.1 uncultured Albimonas sp. | reverse complement strand
GGGCGAGGCGCAGGCGGCCAGCGCCGCGTCGAGATCCCCGGCGGCGATCCGGCCGGCGTCGATCTCGGCCGCATACTCAGCGCGCGGCCGGGTCGCCGCCGCCCCCGCCACCCGCGCCAGCCGGGCCGAGGCCGTGGCCAGGTCCTCGCCCGACTGGCCCAGGAAGGGGTTCGCCGCGACGGTCGCGTCCAGCGGGAAGGCGGGCGGGATCGCGCGGGCCGCGCGCTCGGCCGCGGCGAGCAGGCCCGAGACCCGGGCGGGCTCGATCCGGATGGCGTTCATGAACATGGGGCGTCCTTTCCGGTCAGCTGGATTTAGCGGCCCGGAACCCGCCGATCAGGCGGTCGAGCAGCGCGTTGAGGTAGAGGCCGTTGGCCAGATGCACCCGCAGGCCGGCGGCGGCGGGGTGGCGGCTCCACAGCGGGAACAGGGTCTGCGCAAAGGCGACAAGCCCGAAGGAGAGGACCGCGACGCTCAGCAGCGCCCACTCCAGAGGCCCGGGCGCGGGGGCGGCGGGCAGGACCCCGCCCCACAGCGCGCCAGCGAGAAGCTGGAAGCCGAAATAGCCCCCGGCGGCGGCCAGCGAGGCCTGCGCCGTGCGCCGGGTCAGCGCCGCGGGGGCCGCATCGGCCAGCCCCTGCGCCACCAGGTAGGCGACGCCGAAGATCAGCATGGTCCCCAGCGCGGCGGCCTGGGCGGGCTTGGCCCCGAAGGCGAGCCCGAAGGCGGTCGCCATGCCGGCATAGAGGATCAGCGCCAGCGCGAAGGCCTTCAGCGTCGCCCCGATCCCGGGCGCCGCCACCGGCCCCGGCCGACGCAGTCCCGCCACCGCCTGCACCGCCCCGCCCGAGGACAGGAACGCGTGCGCCTTGTAGAGCGAATGCGCCACCACATGCAGGAGCGCCAGCGCCCACAGCCCCAGCCCGCACTGCAGCAGCATGAAGCCCATCTGCGCGACCGTCGACCAGGCGAGCGCCGTCTTCACCGCGCTCTGCGTCAGCATCACCACCGCGCCGAACAGCGCCGTGAACCCGCCGACCGCGACCAGCGCGGCCATGGCGCCGGGGCTCGCCTGCACCAGTTCGGCGCAGCGGATCAGCAGCACCCCGCCCGCGTTGACGATGCCGGCATGGAGCAGGGCGGAGACGGGGGTCGGCGCCTCCATCACCTCGGTCAGCCAGCCGTGGAGCGGGAAGGCCGCGGTCTTCAGCGCCGCCGCCAGCACCAGCAGGGCCACGGCGACATGGCCCGGCCAGGTCAGGCCCGCGCCCGCCGCCTCGGCCAGCGCGCCGAGGTCGTCGGTCCCGCAGGCCGCGGCCAGGGCGAGGGCCGCGAGCGCCAGCGCCCCGTCGCCCGCATGCCACACGAGCGAGAACTTGGCGGCCGAGCGCCGGGCCGCCGCCCGCCCCCGATCGTGAAGCAGCAGCGCCCGCAGCCCCAGGCCGACGGCGACGAAGGCCGCGACCAGCCCCCCCAGGGAGCCCGCCTGCACCAGCACCAGCGCCGCCGCCAGCGTGGCCAGCATCGTGGCGTGGAAGCGCACCGCGCCCGGCTCTCCCTCCAGGGCGCTGCGCGCGTGGCGCATCACCGACCAGCCCACGAAGGCCACCAGCAGCAGCATCGTCGCCGAGACCGGGTCGCGGCTCAGCGACAGGGCGAAGGGCCCCTCGCCCAGGGCCGGCCGGGCGGGACCCGCGGCCAGCAGCTGCGCCAGCTCGGCGACGGCGAGCCCCAGCGCGGCCAGCGTCGCCGCTTCGGCGAGGCGCGCGGCCCGTCGCGGCGGCCCTCCCGCGCCCGGCGCCAGGGCGGCGGCGGCCAGCAGGAGGACGGCGGGGGCCAGCAGGCCCGGGGTCAGGATCGACGACATGGCAGGCTCCTCGAACGCGGTGGAGGCGAGGGATAGCCGCTGGCCGTCTTTTAAAAAATGACATATATTGCGGGTTAATGTTCTATCTGATCGAACAATGGCGACTCTGAACCTGCATCACCTGCGCCTGTTCCGCGCCGTGGCGCGCGACGGCGCCCTGACCGGCGCGGCGCGCACGCTGAACCTGTCGCAATCGGCGCTCTCGACCCAGGTGCGGGCGCTGGAGGCGGCGCTGGGCCACGACCTGTTCGAGCGGCGCGGCCGGGGCCTCGTGTTGACCGAGGCCGGGCGCATCGCGCTCGACCATGCCGAGGCGATCTTCCGCACGGCCGACGATCTCTCCGCCACCCTGCGCCATGTGGGCGCCGCGCGCCGGGCGCTGCGGGTGGGCGCGCTGGCGACGCTGTCGCGCAACTTCCAGCTGGCGTTCCTGTCGCCGATCATCGGGCGCGGCGACGTCGAGGTGGTGCTGCGCTCCGGCCTGCAGCCGGACCTGTTGCGCGCGCTCGACGCGCTGGCGCTGGACGTGGTGCTGACGAACCTCGTGCCCGCGCGCGACGCGGCGAGCCCCTATCTGGTCCATGAGCTCTCCGAGCAGCCGGTCAGCCTGGTCGGGTCGCCGGATCTTGCGGGCCGGCCGCTGGAGGCGCTGCTGGCGCAGGAGCCGCTGATCCTGCCGACGCCGGAGTCGGCGCTCCGCGCTTCCTTCGACGCGCTGGTCGGCCGGCTGGGCCTCGTGCCCCGGATCGCGGCCGAGGCCGACGACATGGCGATGCTGCGTCTGTTGGCGCGCGAGCATGCGGGCGTGGCGGTGATCCCACCCATCGTGGTGCGCGACGAGCTCGCCTCGGGCGTCCTGTGCGAGCTCGCCCGGCTGGAGGGCATTTCGGAGGGCTTCTTCGCCATCACCCTCCAGCGCCGCTTCCCCAACCCCCTGGTCGCGGAGATCCTCGACGCCCGCGCCTGACCGCGCCTTGGCCAGGGCCCCCGCCGCGCCCCACCAGGCCCCGAGCGCCAGCGCCTCGGCGGCGAACTCGTGCGGATGCGTCCTCCCCGCGGCGAGGCCGCGACGACCATGCGCGCTCGGCCGGCGGCGCCCGGGGCCCGCCACCGGGCGAAGCTGCGAGCGGACCGGCGGGACGCCGTGGCGGCGAACGAAACCTGGGCGATGGATTTCGTCCACGACCAGCTCGCCACAGGCCGCAAGCTGCGGGTGCTGACCGTCGTCGACACCTGGTCACGGTTCTCGCCGGTCGTCGGCCCGCGGTTCAGCTATCGGCGCGAGGACGTGGTCGCCACCCTTGAGCGGGTCTGCGCGGAGGTGGGTTTCCCGAAGGCGATCCGCGTGGATCAGGGCAGCGAGTTCATCTCCCGCGCCCTCGACCTTTGGGCCTATCGGCACGGCGTCGTCCTTGGACTTCTCCCGCCCCGGGAAGCCCACGGACAACTGTGCTGCGCACGCATCGCTTCGCGACGTCATCGAGGCGTTCAACGGCAAGTTCCGCCAGGAATGCCTGCGCGCGCACTGGTTCCTGCGCCTTGCCGACGCCCGCGAAAAGATGGAGGCTTGGCGCAGGTTCTACAACGAAGACCGACCCCACAGCGCGATCGGGTGCAAGGTCCCGATATCGCTCGCCGACGTCAGCGGCGCCCCCGGCCAGCCGTCATGACGAAGCCCGGGATTCCCAGAACCGGGCGGTCCAGACTTCGGGGTCAGCGCATCCTGGGCCGGATTCAGGTTCCGGCTGGATGAGGCGCGGGGGTCACATCACCAAGACCAAGACGAACACCCCGAGGGTCGTGCCGTCGAGCCGGGAAGCTGTAGCCGTTCTTGTCACCACTCCGCGCCACATCACGTCCGCATGGGTGTTCTGCGATCCCCTCGCCGGTCGAAGATACCGGAAGATCAAGACGGGCTTCCACGGGGCTTGCAGGCGGGCTGGGATCGAGAACTTCCGGTTCCACGACCTCCGGCACGCCTTCGCGAGGTGGGCGCAGTCCGGGATGGACCTCTATCGGCTAAGTCGGATTCTCGGCCATGCCACCACCCAGATGACCCCGCGATACGCCTACCTGGCCACCGCCGATCTCCATGTTGCGATTCTGGAAATGGATGCGCGGGTGGCGACAAAAGGCGAAGACTCCATGGCGACACCCGTTCGGGATGGAACTGTCGGCGGGAAGCACGGTCGGCCCTGATCGGCGACGCAGCGCCGGAGGCCCCGACTCCCGTCAATCGAACGCAGACGACCCGCGCCTCGCCCGGTCGGAGGCGCGTGCAGGTCTGCGAAGGGGAAGATGGTACCGACGCCCCGGTTCGAACGGGGGACCCCCAGATCCACAATTTTCCGAGGCTGCGCGTGCGAAGTTTT
>CAXGVP010000417.1:0-4281 GCA_964013055.1 uncultured Albimonas sp. | reverse complement strand
TTGAGCACCCGGCGGCCCAGCAGCTCGGCGATCTGCACCGCGTTCAGCGCGGCGCCCTTGCGCAGGTTGTCCGAGACGCACCAGAAGTTCAGGCCGTTCTCGACCGTGCCGTCCTGGCGGATGCGCGAGATGTAGGTGGCGTATTCGCCCACGCACTCGATCGGGGTGACGTAGCCGCCGGGCTCGCGCTTGTCGACGACCATGATCCCGGGGGCCTCGCGCAGGATATCGCGGGCCTCGTCCTCGTCGAGGAACTCCTCGGTCTCGATGTTGATCGACTCGGCGTGGCCGACGAAGACCGGCACGCGCACGCAGGTCGCGGTGACCTTGATCTTGGGGTCGACGATCTTCTTGGTCTCGGCGACCATCTTCCACTCTTCCTTGGTCGAGCCGTCTTCCATGAAGACGTCGATGTGGGGAATGACGTTGAAGGCGATCTGCTTGGGATAGACCGAGGGCTCGACCTCCTGGCCGGGGACGTACATGCCCTTGGTCTGGTTCCACAGTTCGTCCATCGCCTCCTTCCCGGAGCCGGAGACGGACTGGTAGGTCGAGACCACCACCCGCTTGATCTTCGCGCGGTCATGCAGAGGCTTCAGCGCCACCACCATCTGCGCGGTCGAGCAGTTGGGGTTGGCGATGATGTTCTTCTTCGAATAGCCCTCGACCGCGTCCGGGTTCACCTCGGGGACGATCAGCGGGACCTCGGGGTCGTAGCGGTAGAGCGACGAGTTGTCGATCACCACGCAGCCCGCGGCCGCGGCCTTGGGGGCGTAGACCTTGGTCGCGTCCGAGCCTATGGCGAACAGCGCCATGTCCCAGCCGGTGAAGTCGAAAGTGTCCAGGTCCTTGGTCTTGAGAGTCTTCTCGCCGAACGAGCACTCGGTCCCCAGCGACTTGCGCGAGGCCAGAGCGACGATCTCGTCGACGGGGAATTCCCGCTCGGCGAGGATGTTCAGCATTTCGCGGCCCACATTGCCCGTGGCGCCGACGACGGCGACTCGGTAGCCCATCGGATACAGCCCTTTCGGCTTCAATTGTCAGAGCCGGCGCATGTAGCGCGGACCGGCGCGGAAGGGAAGGTTTCGCGACGGAATCGCGCATTCGCATCCGTGATGCGGCGGATCGGGCCGGCGGGCGGCGTCGCCGGGTGACGCCTGGTCATTCGCATTTCTCCGCGCAAATCCTTGACGTTGCGATAGAAACAATAGGATGAATAGGCGTTCACAATTCTCTCCCGTGCTTCAAGGAACGCTCATGTCCCGCGTCGCTTCGCCCCTGCTCTTCGCCGCCGCGGCCACGCTCGCCCCGGCGACCGGCCAGGCCCTGTCCCTTACGGACGCCGCCTACAGCTCGACGTCGCTCGGCATCTACAGCCCGGGCGGAGGCGGCTACGGCGCCGGCGCGGCCGCCGCGGACGGCACGCTCTACCTCACCACGGGCTCCGAGAACGGCGTGAAGAGCTACGACGGCGTCTATGCGGCGCTGGCCACGACGTCGTCCGTCGCCCTGGGCGCGGCGCTGATCGACGCCACGCTGTTCGTGGGCACCACCAGCGGCATCGACGCCGTCGACCTCGGCGCCGGCGACGTCGAGGAGCTGACCTCCGTCGAGACGGTGAACGGCCTGACCGTGGCCGGCGGCGCGCTGGTGGCGGTCGCCGCCAGCGGAGACGTCTACTGGCACGATCCGGACACGGGGCTCGTCCTGAGCAGCGTTTCCCTCAGCAGCGGCTCGCTGAGCGCGGTGGCGACGAGCCGCGACGGCGATCTCTTCGCGCTCACCTACTCGGGGCAGGAGCTGCTGCGGTTCGACGGGACGGGCGTGCTGCAGCGCTGGTCGCTGGGCGGCGCCTACGACGGGCTGGCGATCAATCCGGTGGACGACACGATCTATCTCGCCGGCACGCCGGGGCTTGCGACCTTCGACGTCGCCGGCACGAGCCCGCACCAGATCGGAACCTTCGAAAGCGACGGAGGCTATTTTCCGACCCCGCTGTTCGTCTCGACCGACGGCGCCACGCTCTATCTCGGCGAGGACACGGCGAGCGGGACCGAACTGCACGCGATCGCGACGGGCGTCACGGCGTCGGCGGTGCCGCTGCCGGCGCCGCTGGCGCTGCTGGCGGCGGGGGTCGGCGCGCTGGGGCTGGCGCGACGGCGCCGGAGCTGACGACCCCGCGGAGCGGAAAGGGCCGGCCCCCGGGGGCCGGCCCTTGTGCATCGCGCGCGCGGCGCGCGGCCGTCGCTCAGTTGCAGATCTCGAACATCCGGGTGATCGAGACCCAGCTGTCCTTGAGCGAGAAGTCCGAGGCCACGCCCTTGTGGCCCTTGACGTTGATCTTCACGTCATAGGCGCGCTTCATCCACTCGGTCAGCTCGGACTTCGGGCCGAACGGGTCGGTGTAGAAGCCGTCGGGGTCCCAGCTGAGGGTGCGGTTGATCTTGTTGCGGCCCTTGTCGAAGTTGAACACCACGTCGATCGAGCCGCCCTGGATGCGGCCGCGGTCCTCGGCCGGCAGGACGTAGACCAGGTAGCCCTTGCGGTCGGACTTGTTGCAAACCACGGCGAAGCGGCCCTCGCCCTTCGAGTTGACCTGCGCGATCGCCCCGCGGTTGATCTTGTGGGCGGTCCACCTGTCGCGCTTGGCCTCGGGCAGGTTCACCGCCCAGGCAGGCGCCGCCATCGTCACCGCCACAACTCCCGCGAGCATCGCCGCGATCAGACGCTTCGTCATGGAAGCCGCCTCCCTGATGAACAAGACCAGGCGAGACCATACAACGCCTGTGCGCGAAACCAAGCGCCGGCGGCGGTCTCCGCCCCCGGTTTTCGCCCGGGTTTCGACTCAACGCCCGGGCGCGCGCCCGCCGTCGAAAAAGGCCGCGCACGATGTCGTGCGCGGCCTCGGAGCCCGGTGCGGGGAGGGGGATCAGCAGCCCGAGAACATGGTCTCGATCGACTTCCAGCTGTCCTTCAGGGTGAAGTCGCTGTCGACGCCCTGGTGGCCCTTCACGTTGATGCGCACGTCGTAGTAGCGCTTCATCGCCTCGGCGAGCTTGGAGTTCGGGCCGAACGGATCGGTCCAGTACTCGCCGGTCTCGTCCCAGGTCATGGTGCGCTCGATCTGCTCGTTGCCGTCGAAGGTGAACACCACGTCGATCTTGTCGCCCTCGGCGCGGACCTCGTCGCGGGCGGCGGCGGGCTCGCGGTAGAAGATCGCGCCCTTCTTGTCGCCCACGGTGCAGTAGACGGCGAAGCGGCCCTCGCCCTTGGCGTTGATCTGCGCGAGGCGGCCCTCGGCGATGGTGTGCGCGGTCCAGTTGTCCTTGCTGGCGTCGGGCAGGCCCACGCCGGCGATGGCCGGGACGGCGACGGCGCCGGCGGTCAGCGCGGCGACCACGGCGGTGGCGAAACGGTTCGGGCGGGTCATGTCGATCCTCCTGTTTCTTCTGGCGGCGAGGCGCGATCGCTCGCGGCCCCGGGCTCGCCGGTAGTCGCACACTCGCAACCGATCGTGGCGCCTTCGCGTCAGCACGCGGCGGGTTTCGAGGCCATTTCGCGCCGCTTTCTTGCAGGCTAGGATGGGGTCATGAGCAGCCTGTTCGACGCCCCCGATCCCGCGCCCGACCCCTCCCAGGGGCCCGGCAACCTGCCCGAGCTGTCGGTCTCGGAGCTGTCCGGCGCCGTGCGCAAGGTCGTCGAGGGCGAGTTCGGCCGGGTGCGCGTGCGCGGCGAGGTGGGGCGGGTGTCGCGGCCCCGCTCGGGGCATGTCTATCTCGACCTGAAGGACGACCGGGCGGTGCTCGCCTCGGTGATCTGGAAGGGGCAGGTGGGGCGGCTCTCGGTGCAGCCGAACGAGGGGGACGAGGTGGTGGCGACCGGCCGCCTGACCACCTTCCCCGGCCAGTCGCGCTACCAGCTGGTGATCGAGGAGATGAGCCTCGCGGGCATGGGCGCGCTGCTGGCGCGGCTGGAGCGGCTGAAGGCGGCGCTGGCCGAGGAGGGGCTGTTCGCGGCCGAGCGCAAGAAGCCCCTGCCCTACCTGCCCGAGGTGATCGGCGTGGTCACCTCTCCGTCCGGCGCGGTGATCCGGGACATCCTGCACCGGCTGGCGGACCGGTTTCCGCGCAAGGTGCTGATCTGGCCGGTCGCGGTGCAGGGCCAGGCCTGCGCCGCCGAGGTCGCCCATGCCATCCGCGGCTTCAACGCCCTCGAGCCCGGCGGCCGCGTGCCCCGGCCCGACGTGCTGATCGTGGCGCGCGGCGGCGGCTCGGTCGAGGA
>CAXGVP010000416.1:0-4299 GCA_964013055.1 uncultured Albimonas sp. | reverse complement strand
CGCGGGCGCCTCCGCCCGCGCCGCGGCGCCGCGGGGGCCGACCGGCGGCAGGCTGGCGCCCGGCAGCTCCCATGCGCCGCCCCCTCCCCCTCGCCGGCCGAGGAAGGTCGTGACGAACCCCCGCCGGCCGCGCGACAGGTCGGGCGCGCCCCGCTCCCCCCGCGGCCCCTCGAAGCGGGCGACGACCTCGGTGATCTCGCCGACGCGCTGGAACAGGTCGGCGCAGGTCAGGTCGGCGAGGCTCGCGGTCAGCTCGAACCGGCCCGCCGCGCCGAAGCCCCGGGCGCGGAGGCGCTCCGCCGCCGGCCCCCCGGCATCGAGACGCAGCAGCCGCTCGCGCAGCGCCGGGTCGCCGGCGGGGGCACCCGCCGCCCGGCGGCCCGGGGCGGCCTCCGCGGCCTTCGCCGGCGTCCGGGCCGAGGGATCGCCGCCGGGGGCGCGGGTCTGCACGGGGTCTCTCATGGGGGCATCCTCGCTCCGTCTCGCCCGGCGCCTGCGCGACGCCGGCGCCGGGGCGCGGCCGACCCGGATCCAGGCGCCGGGGGCCTGCGATGCAGCTAGCCCCGCGCCGGCACAAGCAAGGGCGCCTTAACATTTGTTACTCGCAGGACACGGCCTGCGGGGGTGGACCCCGACGCCAAGGCAGGCGACAGCTGGGACGCATCTTGCGGGGCGAGCTCTCAAGCTGCGGAAAGCCCTGATCATTCCGGGGCGCCCTGCGGGACCGACGCGCCCGTTTTCACCGGCAGGCGGAAGTCGCCTCCGGCCGCCGACACCTCTCGGGCGCGATCCGGGCCGTGTCCCGGCCGGGTTCGCGCCGCAATCCGGACACAGGCCGCGCCCGCTCTGCGCAGGACTGCAACAGGGAGGCTCCCATGCGCCACACCCGCCTCTCGCCGAGCCCGAGCCCGAGCCAAGGCCCGTGCCCGGCCGCCGCCGCCGCGACGGCGTCGACCGCGGGCCGCGGGGCCGCGATCCTCGCCGAGCTGCGCGACGGCGACTGGCTCTCGCCCGAGACCTGGGGGACCCCCCAGGCCCTGCACGCGGCGCTTCGGCAGGTGGCGGCGCTGGATCTCGGCGCGGGCCGGCTGCTGGAGGGGCATGCCCACGCCCACCGCCTGATCCGCGCCCACGGCGCCCCCGCGCAGCTCGCCCGCACGCGTGAGGCGATGCGGGCCGGCCGGCTGTTCGCGGTCTGGGCCGAGGACGGCGACCGTCCGGTCGACTGGGACGGGCGGGCGCTGCACGGGACCCGGCAAATCCCCGACGGCCTCGGCCTTGCCGACGCCGCCGTCGTCGTCGCCCGGCGCGCCGACGGCGGCCGGCAGCTGGCGCTCGTCGACGCCTCCGACCCCGGCCGCCGCCGCCCGGCGGAGCGCGAGGCCCCCGGCCAGGCCGGCGGCTTCGACTGCGAGGGCCTGGCCGCCGAGCCCCTCGGCCCGCCCGACTTCTGCGCCGCCGCGCCCCGCATCGTCGGCGGGACCTGGCGCCTCGCCGCGGTGACCCTGGGCGGCGTGCTGGGCCTGCTGGAGCGTCGCCGCGCCGCCCTCGCCCGGCGCGGCCGCGCCGAGGCCGAGGCCCAGCTGCCGCGCCTCGCCCCGCTGGGCATCCGCGCGCTCGGCGCCGACGCCGCCGTCGCACGGGCGGCCGAGGTCGCCGAGGGCCCCGCCGGCCGGGCCGAGCCCCTGCGCGCCGCCGCCTTCTCGATCGCCGCCCGCCTGCTGACCGAGGCCCTGGGCCGGGACGCGATCGCGGCGGTCGCGCGTCCGGCCGGTCCCGACGCGGGCGGGGCCGAGGATTCGGTCGGCCGCATGGCCCTCGACCTCGCCGACTGGCTGCGCCAGGCCGCGGCCGAGGCGACGACGCTGCGGATCGGGCGGGACCTGTTCGCCCCCGACGCCTCGCTGGAAAGCTGGTTCGATGCTTGATCGCCCGCCCCCCGGGTCCTTCGTCGCCGACGGCGTGCCCCGCGCCGCCGCGCCGGTGCCCGCCACCCTGCCGGAGCTGCTGGGCGCGGGCCCCGCGCTGGTGCTCTCGCCCCATCCCGACGACGAGTCGCTCGCCTGCGGCGGCCTGCTCGCCGCGGCCTTCGCCGGGCCCGGCGCGCATGTCATCTGCCTGACCGACGGCGCCGCCCCGCAGGCCGGCGCGCCCGGCTGGCCGCCCGAGGCGCGCGCGGCCCTGCGCCGGCGGGAGCTGGAGGGCGCGCTCGAGACGCTGGGCGGCGGGCCGCAGGACCTGACCTGGCTGGGCCTGCCGGATGCGCGCAGCGACCGGGTCGCGAACCTGGGGCCGGCCGTGGCCTCGGTGATCGAGGTCGCGCGGGTGACCGGCGCCCGCAGCCTCTTCGCCCCGTGCGAGACCGATGCGAACGGCGACCACGAGGTCGCCGCCGCCATCGCCGGCGCCGCCGCGCGAATGGCGGGCCTGCGCCTGTGGAGCTACCCGGTCTGGTCGCGCTGGCACGCCCCCGGCTTCCGCGCGCAGCTGGGCGCGCTGCGCGAGGTTCACTTCGACCCCGCCCCCTGGCGCGAGACCAAGCGCGCGGCCATCGCCCGCCACCGCAGCCAGCTGGGCGAGGGGATCGCCGAGGCCGGCGACGCCTGCCTCCTGGCCCCCTCGGTCGTCGAGCGCTTCGCCGCCGGCCCGGAGATCTTCTTCGAGCGCGAGCCCCGCTGACCCCGCCTCCCGACGCGTCGCGCCCAACTTGCCGAAACGCTCCGCCCCTGCGTCGCGCCCTTGCGCTGCGCCCACGCCCCGGCCGATCCGCCGCCGCCGCGCCGCCGCGCCGCCGCGCCGCCGCGCCGCCGCCTCCGGTCGCTCCGCCGGGGCTGCGCCGTCGTCCGCGCCCGCGCCGCCGACGGGGTCCGGTCGGCCGCGCCGGGCCGCGTTCCCTTGTGACGGCGGCGGCTGAGGCGCCTCCGCCCCGGCCCCCGGGGCGAAAGCCTCCGTCTCCTCCCGCGCAGACCGTGAGGCCTCCGCTCCCGCGTCTCCCGCCCCGTCTTCGGGCGGCGGAAGGGCGAGGGGCGGCGGCTCCCGCTCCGCGCGGCCGCCGCCCGCCTGGTCCGCGGAGCCCGTCGCGCCCGCGGCCCCGGCGAAGCGTCGCCGCGGGCGCGACGCCGTCCTGGTCAAGTCCCGCCCAAGCCCCTAAGCTTCGGCGAACGCCGCCGAGCCCTTCGCAAAGATCCCTTTTCTCCAGAGGCTTGTCCCATGTGCGCCGCGCCCTCCGCCGCCCCCGGGCAGGCCTTGCCGAGCCGATGACCGACTGTCCGATCTGCGCCGCACGGGCCGCGGACCTGCTGCACCTCGACGCCGAGGCGCTGGTGCTGCGCCAGGCCGGCCGGATCCTCGTCGCGCCGCGCCGGCACGTCCGGGGATGGCGCAGCCTGACGCCGCAGGAGCAGGCCGCCCTCCCCGCCCGGATCGCCGCCGCCCAGGACCTGGTCGAGGCGCAAGCCGGCCTCCCGGCGCCCGACCCCGCCGCCTCCCCTGCGCCCGGTCTCTCCCCCGCCCATGGTCCCGTGGATGCCGCTGCGCGCGCGCCCGTCCGCGCCGACGTGCGGTTCGAGGAGGCCGCGCCGCATTTCCACATCTGCATCTCGAGCGGGCCCGCCGCGCCGGCGCCGCCCGTGCCGCCGGCGCCGCCCCCGCGCCCGGCGCCGCCCCCGCGCCCGGCGCCGCCGGATGCGCGCCGGATGCTGCTGGATGGGCCCGGGGAAGCGCTGCTGGCGCATCTCGCGCCGCATATCGACGACGCGGTGGCGGTCGACGCGGCCGTCGCCTTCGCGCTGCGCTCGGGCGTCGACCTGCTGTTCCCGCATCTGCAGGACCTGCTCGACCGCGGCGGCGCCCTGCGGCTGCTGGTGGGCGACTACATGGGCGCCTCGGACCCCGCCGCGCTGCGCCGGCTGCTGGACTTGCCCGAGACGGCGGACCTGCGGGTCTTCGACGCCTCCGCCACCGCCTTCCACCCCAAGTCCTGGCTGTTTCGCTTCCGCGACGGGACCGGGGCGCTGCTGGTGGGGTCCTCCAACCTCTCCCGCTCCGCGCTCGACGGCGGGGTCGAGTGGACCCTGCGCCTGTTCGGCGACCCCGACGCCCCCGCCCTGGCCGAGGCCCGCGACGCGTTCGCGCGGCTGATGGCGCGCCCCGAGGTCGCCCCCCTGACCGACGACTGGATCGACGCCTACGAGGACCGCCGCCCCCCGCCCCAGCCCCGCCTGACCGGCGTCGCCCCTGAACCCGCGCCCGAGGCGCCCCGGCCCCACCCGATCCAGGCGGAGGCGCTGGCGGCGCTCG
>CAXGVP010000415.1:0-4303 GCA_964013055.1 uncultured Albimonas sp. | reverse complement strand
GTGGGAGCGCGCCGACAGGGGGCGCGGACCGGGCCGCCGGCGCGACTGTCCCGTTCATGCCGCCGCCAGCGTCCGGCGATAGCCCACCGCCTCGGCCACGTGCGGACGTCGAACCGAGGGCGCCCCCTCCAGGTCCGCGATGGTCCGCGCGATCCGGATCGCGCGCGAATGCCCCCGGGCCGAGAGCTGCAGCTTCTCCGCCGCCCGGGCCAGCAGGTCCTGCGCCTCGGCGTCCATCTCCGCCGCCGTCTCCAGGGTCGAGCCCTCGGCCTGCGCATTCAGCCGCACCGGCGCGCCGAGCCCTTCATACCGCTCCGCCTGCACGCGGCGGGCCCGCGCCACCCGCTCGGCGACCGCGGCGCTCGGCTCGCCTTTCGGCAGGCGCATCAGCTCGGAGGCCGAGGTGGCCGGCGTCTCCACCACAAGGTCGATGCGGTCCAGCAGAGGCCCCGAGATCTTCGACTGGTAGTCCGCCCCGCATTTCGGCGCGCGCGAACAGGCCTTGCCCGGCAGCGCCAGGTTCCCGCAGCGGCACGGGTTCATCGCCGCCACCAGCTGCACCCGGCAGGGATAGCGCACATGCGCCGCCGCCCGGCTGACGGTGATCGTCCCCGACTCCAGCGGCTGGCGCAGCTGGTCCAGCACGCCGCGGTCGAACTCCGCGATCTCGTCGAGGAACAGGACCCCGTTGTGCGCCATGCTCACCTCCCCCGGCCCGGCCCGCCGCCCGCCCCCGGTCAGCGAGGCCGCCGAGGCCGAGTGATGCGGATCCATGAACGGCCGCACCCGGCTCAGCCCCTCGTCGGCGAAGGCATGGGCGACGGAGCGGACCATGCTGACCTCCAGCGCCTCCTGCGCCGACATCGGCGGCAGGATCCCGGGCAGGCACTTGGCCAGCATCGACTTTCCGACGCCCGGCGGGCCGATCAGCAGCAGGTTGTGGCCGCCTGCCGCCGCGATCTCCAGCGCGCGGCGAGCCTTCTCCTGGCCCTTCACCTCGACCAGGTCATGCACCCGCGGCCCCTGCTGGTTCATCTCGGTGGGGGTCGGACGCGACAGGGCCTGGCGGCCGGTCATGTGGTTCACCAGGGCCACCAGGCTGGCCGGCGCGGCGATCTCGGCGGCGTCGACGATGGCGGCTTCGGGGCCGTTGGCCAGCGGACAGACCAGGGTCTTGCCGGCGGCGGCGGCCTGGACGGCGGCGGGCAGCACGCCCGGAACCGAGGCGATGCGGCCGTCGAGCCCCAGCTCCCCCATCGCCAGCACCTGGGCGGCGTCCTCGGCCGGGACCATCTCCATCTCCGCGAGCAGGGCGATGGCGATGGGCAGGTCGAAATGGGCGCCCTCCTTGGGCAGGTCGGCGGGCGCGAGGTTAACCACCACGCGCTTGTTGGGCATGGCGACGCCCATCGCGGTCAGGGCGGCGCGCACCCGCTCGCGCGATTCCGCCACCGCCTTGTCGGGAAGGCCCACGACCTGGAAGCTGGGCGTGCCGGCCGAGAGCTGGCACTGCACGTCGATCTCGCAGGCCTCCACGCCCTGGAAGGCCACGCTGTAGCACCTGGAAACCATCGTCGCGCTCCCGCTTGTCGGCGGGAGCGATCAGACGATGACAACGTTAACTGCAGCTTAACAGAGCCGCCCGCACTTAGGGTGTGTTGACGAAAGCGCGGAATCGGCGACGGATCGAGGAGATCCACACGATGCCCCGGGCGCGCGCCAGCCGGTCAAGGCCTCGCTCTACGCGGTTGCGATGGGCGTGGATGCGGTCGCCGGCCCTTCGCCGGACGGCCCCTATGAGGCCGCGCTCGGTCAAGAGCGTCGCGAAGACCGATCAAGGACCAACGATCATCCGATCGCGAGCCCCCGGCCTCCGCCCGTCCAGGCAAGAGCGCCTCCTCGCCCTCGGGCGCGTCGGGAGCCCCGTTCGGCCGGCGACCCAGGATCGGTTCAAGCCGCCGTCACCGCTTCTCGGCGGCGCGGCGGGCCTCGACGGCCTCCCAGAACTTCGCGGCGATGTTGACGCCGTCGAAGCGCTCCAGCTCCTGCATGCCGGTGGGGGAGGTGACGTTGATCTCGGTCAGCTTGCCGCCGATCACGTCGATGCCCACGAACAGCTGGCCCCGCTCGCGCAGGGTCGGGCCGATGCGGCGCGCGATCTCGAGGTCGGCGTCGTCGAGCGCGCATTTCTCCGCCCGGCCGCCGACATGCATGTTGGAGCGGGTCTCGCCCTTCTGCGGCACGCGGTTGATCACGCCGACGGCCTCGCCCTCGATCAGGATCACGCGCTTGTCGCCCTTCTCGACCGCCGGCAGGAAGGCCTGGGCGATCAGCGGCTCGCGGTTGATGCCGCAGAACAGCTCGTGCAGCGAGGCGAGGTTGCGGTCCGACTGCGGCAGGCGGAACACGCCCGCGCCGCCATTGCCGTAGAGCGGCTTGAGGATGATCTCGCCATGCCGCTCCTTGAAGGCGCGCAGATCGGCGAGGCTGCGCGCGATCATCGTGGCCGGCGAGAGGTCGGCGAAGTCCAGGACCAGCAGCTTCTCGGGGCAGTTGCGCACCCAGAACGGGTCGTTGATCACCAGCGCCGAGCCCTTCAGACGCTCCAGCATGTGGGTGTTGGTGACGTAGGACATGTCGAAGGGCGGGTCCTGGCGCAGCAGGACCACGTCGAAGGTGGAGAGGTCGACGGTGCGCGCCTCGCCCAGCTCGAAGTGATTTCCCTTCTCGCGCCGGACCAGCAGCGGCCAGCCGGTGGCCTTCACCCGGCCCTCGTCCCAGGCCAGGCGGTCGGGGGTGTAGAAGAACAGCTCGTGTCCGCGGGCCTGCGCCTCCTCCGCCATGCGGAAGGTGGTGTCGGCGTCGATGTCGACGCCCTGGATCGGATCCATCTGGATCGCCACGGAAAGGCTCATGCCCGAAGTCTCCCGGCCGGCGCGCGAGGGAATTGCGCGGGCCGGACAGTCGCCCCGCCTCCGGGCGGCGTCAAGCGCCCCCGGGGCCGGAAAGCGCGACGCTCGCGCCGGCGCGAGCGGAGGCGGCGGTCAGAAGAAGGCGTTCTCCACGATTTCCATGCGGCCGTGGCGGTCGAAGGCGGCCAGATCGAAGCGACGGTCGGCGTTCAGCGCGCCTGCGAGTTCCAGGAACCGGGTCGCGGCCATCTCGAGCCGGCGCATCTGGGCGGGACGGACGGCTTCGCCCGCCTCCAGCAGGGTGCGCCGCGACTTGACCTCGACGAAGGCGTAGGTCCCGGAGCGCTCCAGGACCAGGTCGAGCTCGCCATTGCCGTGCACCCGGTCGGCGCGCCAGTTGCGCGCCGCCAGCCGCCAGCCGGCGGCGAGATAGCGCCGCAACGTCTGATCCTCCGCCGCGCGGCCGACATGGCCGGAGGTGCGGCCGCGCAGGCGACGTCGGTCCGGAACGGGAAGGCTGGGGATCGGCGACATGGCGGCTCTCCATCGGGGCAGGCGCAGGTGTAGCGCGCCGATGGTTTGCAAAAGGTTAGCGGCCGCGCTCCAGCGCGCGGGCGTAGACCTCCTTGCGGGGCAGGCCGGTGGCGGATTGCACCTCGCGCACGGCGTCCTTCAGGCTCAGCCGTTCCAGGGCGTCGTCCAGCATCGCGTCCAGCGTCTCGCCGTCGGGGCGGGCGGAGGCGGTCGGGGGGCCGACCACCAGCACCACCTCGCCCCGGGGGTCGTCCTCGCCGGCGAGCGTCTCGGCCAGTTCGCCCAGCGACGCGCGGCGGACCTCCTCGAAGCGCTTGGTCAGCTCGCGGCACAGGGCGGCCTCGCGGTCCGGGCCCAGGGTCTGCGCCATGTCGGCGAGCGCGGCCGCGGTGCGGCGGGGGCTCTCGAGGAACACCAGGGTGGCGGGCACCGCCGCCAGCTCGGAGAGGAACGCCCGGCGGGCGGACGAGCGCGGCGGGGGGAAGCCCGCGAACAGGAACCGATCGGTGGGCAGGCCCGCGAGGCTCAGCGCGGCGAGCACCGCGCTGGGGCCGGGGGCCGCGGTCACCGGCAGGCCGGCGCGGGCGGCGTCGCGGGCGAGCTTGTAGCCGGGATCGGCGATCAGCGGCGTGCCCGCGTCCGAGACCAGCGCCACGCTTTCGCCCTGCTCCAGCCTCGCCAGGATCGCAGGGCGCGCGGCGTCGCCGTTGCGGTCGTGGTAGGCCAGCAGCGGGCGGCCGCGCAGGGGCACGCCGTGGATCTCCATCAGCCGGCGCAGGCTGCGGGTGTCCTCGGCGGCCAGCGCATCGGCCTTCGCCAGAACGTCCAGCGCCCTCAACCTGATGTCGGCCGCGATA
>CAXGVP010000414.1:0-4319 GCA_964013055.1 uncultured Albimonas sp. | reverse complement strand
CGCGGCCGCCGGAGGAATCACCTTGGCGACCCGCGGGGTCTTGGCGAAGCCCATGTCCATCAGCCGCGCGATCTTCTGCGTGCGGTCCGACGAGCTGCGCGCCCCGAACACCGCCGCGATCACCCGCTGGTCGCCGCGATGCGCCGAGGAGACCAGGTTGAAGCCCGCGGCCCGGGTATAGCCGGTCTTGATCCCGTCCGCGCCCGGGTAGGAGGACAGCAGCCGGCGGTTGGTCGCGTAGACCGTCTTGCCCATCGCCGTCGTCTGCTTGCGCGAGAACAGGTTGTAGTATTCGGGGTGATCGAAGAACAGACGCCGCCCCAGCGTCGCCATGTCCCGCGCGGTCGAGAGATGCCCGGCCTGGGTCAGCCCGTGGGGGTTCTTGAAGGTGGTGTTGGGCATGCCCAGGATGCGGGCCTTGGCGGTCGCCATCTTCGCCCAGGCGTCGACCGATCCGGCGGTCGCCTCGGCCAGCGCGGTGGCCGCGTCGTTGGCCGACTTCACCGCGGCCGCGCGCATCAGGTTGCGGATCGTCACCCGCTCGCCGGTCCGCAGGCCGATCCGCGACGGCGGCTGCCGCGCGGCCAGCGCCGAGACCTTCACCGTCTGGTCCAGCTTCAGCCGACCCTCCTTCACCGCCTCGATGGCGAGGTAGAGGGTCATCATCTTGGTCAGCGACGCGGGATGCAGCCGCGTGTCCGCATTCTCGGCGTAGACCACCTCGCCGGTCCTGGCATCCATCACCAGCGCCGCGTAGGGCGCCGCCTGCGCCGGGGCCGAAGCGAAGCTCCAAACCGCCAGCAACGCGAGCCCGATGGCCATCGCCAGGCGCGCCGGCGCCCCTGGTCTCGTCCGTCTCATAGCCGCCCTCGTTCGTTCCGTGCGCCTTCACGGCGCCTGTCCGGGTTGCACCTGTCGGCGCTTGGATCGCTTCATTCGTGCGATCTCTTCACAAACGACGGTAACATGCTGCGGGGCAAATTCAAATCCCCGAAGCTCGATTCGCTGCGGACCCGGGGGCGACCCCCTCTGCGGCCCCTGCGTGTGTTGCGCCGCGGCAATTCTCTTGACGCGACGCAGCATGGGGCGGTATTCCCGACGGCGCAGCAATATAGGGCTGCACGGAGACCGCTGCCCGACACCTCCGAGTCGGCCCGGCGGACCTGAGACCCGAGCCCTCGAGGAGCCGCCCCATGAACGCGATGTCCGACACCACCGCCCAGTTCGAGACCTTCGCCGCCGAGGCCCAGGCGAAGATGACCGAATCGATGGAGAAGATGGCGAAGTCCTTCGAGGACGCCGCCGCCTTCAACCAGGCCAGCCTGGACGCCTTCATGAAGTCCGCCAACATCGCCATGAAGTCGGCCGAGGAGATCTCCGCCGAGTCGATGGCCTTCTCCAAGAAGTCGATGGAAGAGGGCGTCGCCGCGACGAAGGACTTCGCCGCCTCCAAGTCGGTGATGGAGCTGATGGAGAAGCAGTCCGACTTCGCCAAGACCTTCTTCGACGGCATGATGAAGCAGGCGACCAAGATGAACGAGATGGCCATGGCCGCCTCGAAGGACGCGATGGAGCCGCTGGCCGCCCGCGTCACCGCCGCCGCCGAGATGGTGAAGCCCGCCTGATCCGGCGCGGTCCGGTTTCGCGGACCGCCATCCTGCTGCGCCGACGGGCTTTTCCGCCCTCCGCAGCGGATCGTGACCAAAAGGGGGCCTCGGCCCCCTTTTTCATTTCTCCACGAGTCATATAATATCGGACCATGCGCACAGCGATGACGATGGGCCTGGCCGTGGATCCCGACCGCGAACCGAACCGCGACGATACCGACGAGACGGCCGCCGGGGCGGAAGCCGGGGCGGAAGCCGCGGGGCGGAGCGCGCCGCGCGCCGTGCCGGCGCGCGCCCTGCCGCCGGTCCGCGCCGGGCGTCCCCGCGCGGCCGGACCGAACCGCACCGGCGACGACCCGGACGGCGTGCTGGCGGTCAAGCCGCGCACCCGGCCGCAGAAACCCTCGATGTACAAGGTCCTCCTGCTCAACGACGACTACACCCCGATGGAGTTCGTCGTGCATGTGCTGGAGCGGTTCTTCGGCATCACCCATGAGCAGGCGGTCGAGATCATGCTGACCGTCCACCGCCGCGGCGTCGCCGTGGTCGGCGTGTTCTCCTTCGAGATCGCCGAGACCAAGGTCACCCAGGTGATGGACTACGCCCAGCAGCACCAGCACCCCCTCCAGTGCACGATGGAGAAGGAGTGACGGCGCCGGGCGCATGGGCCGCGGCCTTGAGCCTGCGGCCCCGGACGACCTGAGCCGCGGCCTGAGCCTGCGGCCCCGGGCGACCTGAGCCGCGACCTGAGCCTGCGGCCCCGGGCGACCTCCGCCGCGACCTGACGCCGCTCCCCCCGGGGCGATTTCCGCCGCTCCCGACCGCGCCCGGGCCCGGAGCCCCGCGCCCCTTGCGCCGCGCCGGCCCCGTTCCCAGATGTCCTGATCTCTCAAGCCAGTCGGTCGGATCCGACCAGGGCGCGGGATGTTCCGCCCGGAACCACTCCCGCATCGCCGCGTGCGCCGCGGCGCCTGCGAAACGAGCGTGTCCTGCCTGCCGCATGGGCGCCTCATCGCAGCGCGAGCGCAAAAAAATGTGCGCGCGCTAACCCGCCCTTGATCCGATGCTGACAAAGCCGAAGTTTAGTGGTGCACTCAGGTCCAGTCCGGGGGCGAAATCCTCGGGCGGGCCGGATCGCAGCCGCGCCCAGCCGGGTGCGGGTCCAGGCGGAAAGGTGACGCGCATGCCCTCGTTCTCGAAGACCCTTGAGGAAGCCATCCACTTCGCGCTGAGCCTCGCGAACGAGCGCAAGCACGAATTGGCCACCCTCGAACACCTGCTGCTCGCCCTGATCGACGAGCCCGACGCGGCCCGCGTGATGAAGGCCTGCGGCGTCAACCTCGACACGCTCCGCGAATCCCTCACCCGCTTCGTGGACAACGAACTCGAAGCGCTGGTCTCCGACGTCGACGGGTCCGAGGCCGCCCCCACCACCGGTTTCCAGCGGGTGATCCAGCGCGCCGCCATCCACGTCCAGTCCTCGGGCCGCACCGAGGTCACCGGCGCCAACGTGCTCGTCGCGATCTTCGCCGAGCGCGAATCCCATGCCGCCTTCTTCCTGCAGGAGCAGGACATGACCCGTTACGACGCGGTCAACTACATCTCCCACGGCGTCGCCAAGAACCCCGCCTACGGCGAGGCGCGTCCCGTGCGCGGCGCGGAGGAGGAGGGCGAGCAGGCCTCCGCCTCCCGCAACGAGCCGGAGAAGGAGAAGGAGGAGACGGCGCTCGGCAAGTACTGCGTCAACCTCAACGTCAAGGCCCGCAAGGGCGACGTCGACCCCCTGATCGGGCGCGAGCATGAGGTCGAGCGCGCGATCCAGGTCCT
The DNA here is from genome assembly GCA_964013055.1 of uncultured Albimonas sp. Classification (GTDB taxonomy): domain Bacteria; phylum Pseudomonadota; class Alphaproteobacteria; order Rhodobacterales; family Rhodobacteraceae; genus Albimonas. Next base: position 885 of record CAXGVP010000414.1, on the reverse strand, counting down.
CTGCCGCCGGCGCAAGAACAACCCGCTGCTGGTGGGCGACCCCGGCGTCGGCAAGACCGCCATCGCCGAGGGCCTCGCCAAGAAGATCGTCGACGGCCAGACCCCGGACGTCCTCTCCGGCTCCACCATCTTCTCGCTCGACATGGGCGCGCTGCTGGCCGGCACCCGCTACCGCGGCGACTTCGAGGAGCGTCTGAAGGCCGTGGTCAAGGAGCTCGAGGAGCATCCCGACGCGATCCTGTTCATCGACGAGATCCACACCGTCATCGGCGCCGGCGCGACCTCCGGCGGGGCGATGGACGCCTCCAACCTGCTGAAGCCCGCGCTTCAGTCGGGCAGCCTGCGCTGCATGGGCTCCACCACCTACAAGGAGTTCCGCCAGCACTTCGAGAAGGACCGCGCCCTCTCCCGCCGGTTCCAGAAGATCGACGTCTACGAGCCGACGGTCGAGGACACGATCAAGATCCTCAAGGGCCTCAAGCCCTACTTCGAGGAGCATCACGACATCCGCTACACGCAGGAGGCGATCAAGGTCGCGGTCGAGCTCTCGGCCCGCTACATCAACGACCGCAAGCTGCCCGACAAGGCCATCGACGTGATCGACGAGGCGGGCGCCTACCAGCACCTGCTGCCGGACTCCAAGCGCCGCAAGACCATCACCCCGCGGGAGATCGAGGAGGTCGTCGCCAAGATCGCCCGCATCCCGCCGAAGTCCGTATCCAAGGACGACGCCGAGACGCTGCGCGACCTGGAGGCGAGCCTCAAGCGCGTGGTCTTCGGCCAGGACGCCGCGATCGAGTCCCTCGCCTCGGCCATCAAGCTGAGCCGCGCGGGCCTGCGCGAGCCGGAAAAGCCCATCGGCAACTACCTGTTCGCGGGCCCCAC
>CAXGVP010000413.1:0-4320 GCA_964013055.1 uncultured Albimonas sp. | reverse complement strand
CGGCGCCAGAGGGGTCGGGCGGCGGGCGATCTTCGCGGGCTCCGCCGCCGGGATCGTGCTGTTCGCCGCGGTCGGCGCCGTCGCCTGGCGCTCCGAGGGCGCGCCCTTGCGCTTCTCGCCCGAGATCCAGGCGATCTACGCGACGGAACACTTCGACAATGGGCGATATGACGGCTGCCGGCCGGCCGGAACCGACAGCTTCTATTGCTGGCTGAACCCCGACCAGGCGATCGAGGGCGAGAAGGACGTGCTGTACTGGGGCGACTCGCACGCCACCATGCTGATGTCCTCGGTCGACGACGCGGTCGGCGCACTGGGTCTGAAGGGGCTCAGCTACATCAAGGAGGGCTGCCCCCCGGCCCTGGGCTTCAATTCGCCCGGCATGGGCGGCGCCGTCGGATGCGCCCGACGGACCGAACGGCTTCTGGACAATCTGGAGCAGCGGGACGACATGCCCCTGGTCATCGTCGCTGCGCGCTGGCCGATCTATACCGAACGGGATGCGCCGTTTGAGCCCGAGACGCTGCGCAGCTTCCCCCTCGCCGAAGGCTACGCCTACTCCGGGTCGCCCGCCGAGCAGATGATCGCGGGCATCACGGCCGCCGTCGACCGGATCCTGGCCACCGGGCGCCGGGTCGTGCTGATCGGCCCGGCGCCGGAGATGGCCTTCAAGGCGACCGACCGCGTCGCGATCCAGCGCCGCTTCGGGCTCGAGCCCGGGCCCGGCCCCACGATCGAGACCGTCGAGGCGCGCCAGGCCCGGACGCTCGCGGCGCTGCGGCGGATCGCGGAGAAGCCGGGCGTGGACCTCGTGGAGCTCACCCCTGTCATCTGCGACGCGCATTGCCCCTATCGCCGCGACGGCCTGCCGATGTATCGCGACGACAACCACCTTGTCCCGGACGAGGCGCGCCGGATCTTCGCCGGGCATCTCGCCGAGGCGCTCGCGGGGCTCTGAGCCTCCGCCCGACGCCCCCGCCGAAGGAGGAGCCCATGGCCCGCCGCAAGACCAAGACCGTCAACCTCGCGCTGCAGGGCGGGGGCGCGCATGGCGCCTTCACCTGGGGGGTGCTCGACCGGCTGCTGGAGGAGGAGGCGCTGGAGTTCGACGGGATCACCGCCACCTCGGCCGGCGCGATGAACGCCGCCGCCATGAAGACCGGGCTGCTGAACGGGGGGCGGGAGGCCGCCAAGGCCTCGCTGGACCGGTTCTGGGGCTCGGTCGCGCGCTATTCCTCGGGCCTGCCCAACCCGCTGCTGGAGTGGGTGCGCGCCTTCGATCCCACCACCGAGAACCTCGCCGACGCCATCGAGGCCGGCGCCGCCTGGGGGCTGGGCGACAGCCTGACCCGGATGTTCTCGCCCTACGACCTCAACCCGTTCAACATCAACCCGCTGCGCGGCCTGCTGACCGAGCAGCTGCACTTCGACACCATCTGCAACGCCGACCCGCCGCACCTGTTCATCTGCGCCACCAACGTGCGCACCGGCAAGGCCCGCGTCTTCAAGGGCGAGGAGATCGGGACCGAGGCGATCCTCGCCTCGACCTGCCTGCCCTCGGTCTTCCAGGCCGTCGAGATCGACGACCCCGAGACCGGCCGGCGCGAGGCCTACTGGGACGGGGGCTTCACCGGCAATCCCTCGCTGTGGCCGCTGTTCTACGGGACCCGGGCGCGCGACGTGGTGATCGTGCACATCAACCCCATCGTGCGCGAGGAGCTGCCCCGCTCGGCGCGCGAGATCCTCAACCGCACCAACGAGATCAGCTTCAACGCAGCCCTGCTGGGAGAGCTGCGCGCGATCACCTTCGTGCGCCGCCTGCTGGCCGAGGGCACCATCCCCGAGGGCGCGATGAAGGACGTGCTGGTCCATTCGATCTCCGACGACGAGACCATGGGCAAGCTGGGCGTCGCCACCAAGATGCAGGCCGACTGGTCGCTGATGCGCAACCTCAAGCAGGTGGGCCGCGACGCCGCCGAGCGGTTCCTCAAGGACCACTGGGCCGACCTGGGCGAGCGGCCCAGCGTCGACCTGCGCGGCCTCTATTCGGCCTGACCGCCATGGCCCGCCGGATCCTGATCCTGGAGCACATGGACCACGCCTCGCCCGACGCGGGGCTTTCGCATCTGCGCGCGCGCGGCGCCCAGGTGCAGGTCGTGCAGGCCTGGAAGGGCGAGACGCTGCCCGGGCTCGACGGGGTCGAGGGGCTGATGGCGATGGGCGGGCCGCAGATGGTCACCGACCTCGACGCGCAGCCCTGGATGCGGGCCGAGATCGAGTTGATGCGCGAGGCGCTGGCCGCGGGCCTGCCGATGCTGTGCGTGTGCCTGGGCGCGCAGATGCTGGCCCATGCGCTGGGCGCGACGGTCGCGCCCGACCCGCAGGGCCGCATCGCCTGGCGCTATCACCCGGTCCGCCCCCTGCCCGCCCGCGACAACCCGATCCCCGAGGGGCTGACGGTGCTGTCGGGCAACTTCCAGGGCTTCTCGATGCCGCAGGGGGCCGAGCGGCTGGCCACCGCCGACGGGCCCTGGGCGAACCAGGCCTTCCGCATCGGATCCGCGCTCGCCACCCAGTTCCACCCCGAGGTCACGCGCGAGATCCTGGACCTGTGGCAGGCCGAGCTCGCGCCTCATGTCCACAAGCCCGGCGCCACCACGATCGCCCGGCAGGACGCCGACTTCGCCCGCTTCGACCCGGCCCTGAAAGCCTGGTATCGCGCCGAGCTCGACCGGCGCTTCGACCTGATCTGACGGCGGATCGCCTGACGCTGGCGTCAGCCTGCCATGAAAGCTTGAATTGACCTTCGGCCTGCGACTTCCCACATTGTCGCCATGATAACGCTCGACATCATCTCCGACCCGATCTGCCCCTGGTGCTACATCGGCAAGGCGAAGCTGGACCGCGCGCTCGAGGGCATGCCGGACCATCCGTTCGACATCCGCTGGCGCCCGTTCCGCCTCAACCCCGACATGCCGCCCGAGGGCATGGACCGGCGCAGCTATCTCGAAACCAAGTTCGGCGGTCCCGAGAAGGCGAAACGGGTCTACGACTCGATCGCCGAGGCGGCGGCGTCGGCGGGGCTCGAGATCGACTTCTCGCGCATCGCCCGCACCCCCTCGACCGTCGACGCCCACCGGCTGATCCGCTGGGCGAGGACCGAGGGCGCGCAGGGCCGCGTCGTGGACGCGCTGTTCCGCGCCTATTTCGAGGACGGGCTCGACATCTCCGACCGCACGGTGCTGCTCGACGTGGCCGAGGCTTGCGAGCTGGACCGCGGGGTGGTGGCGACGCTGCTGGAGTCCGACGCCGACCGCAAGGAAGTGGTCGAGGAGGACGAGGCCGCGCGCGAGATCGGCGTGGGCGGCGTGCCGACCTTCCTGGTCGGCGGCAAATACGTGATCCAGGGCGCCCAGGAACCCGACTTGTGGATGCGCGTGATCGAGGAGATCCGCGGCCTGCAGGCCGCGCAGGCGCAGGACGCCGAAGAGGTCGACGCGCAGCCCCCCGGCTGAGGGCGCTCGCGGCGGCAGGCCGCGCCGGGCGCAGGGGCGCCGGCGGCGCGGGGCAAGGTGGAGGACAGGTTCATGGACGGACTTGCGAACATCCTCGACGCGATCGGTCAGGATCCCCTGACCCGCTGGCTGCTGCTGGCAATGGCGCTGCGCACCGGCTGGTCGCTGGTCTGCTGGCGGCGCTGCCCGAACGCGCACGTGCGCATCACCAACGACGCGCTCGCCGCGATCGAGGCGCGTCGGCAGGCGTTGTGGCGGCACTCGGCGCGGTTCCTGGTGGTGATGCTGGCGGGCATCTTCCTCGCGGTGGCGGGGCTCTACAAGCTGGCGCAGGCGGGCGACGGCGCCCCGGTGGCGATGCTGATGCTGGTGGGGGGCATGTACCTGTTCATGACCGAACCGGTGCGCCAGTCGATCGCCGACGGAGAGGACCGGGTCCACACCACCGGCATGCGCGGCGACGCCGAGGCCCACCAGGCGGCGCTGGCGATGCTGCACGGCAGCCACACCTACCTGGTCGCGATCGAGGTGATCGCCACCGTGGCCCTCGGCCTCGCGGTCTTTGCACTGAGCGGGACGATGATCTCGGCAAACTGAGGCGGGTGCGCTTTGCTTCCCTGGCTTGAGAGGAACGCCCCGGACCTTGTGCCGGGGCGTTTCGCATTGATGGAGCGGGGGGAGCGGTCTACAGGCGCCCTGCGGGCGGGCTTGGCTGGGCCTGCGAGTGGGGGGAGGCTGCGAGGGAGCTTTGGAGGGGGGAGCCTCCGGCGGGCTCCTGACTCACCCAAGAACAAGACGCCCGCGC
>CAXGVP010000412.1:0-4330 GCA_964013055.1 uncultured Albimonas sp. | reverse complement strand
GGGGGTCGAGGCCGCCGTCGCCCGCCCCGGCGGCCTGACCACGCCCGATCCCCTGACGATGCACGCCCTGCTGGCGGAGCTCGCCGGCCTCGGCGTCGAGCGGGCGGCCATCGAGGCCTCGTCCCATGGCCTCGCCCAATACCGCGCCGACGGCGTGCGGCTGCACGCGGCGGGGCTGACCAACGTCACCCGCGACCACCTCGACTATCACGCGACGCCCGAGGAGTATCTCCACGCCAAGCTGGGCCTTTTCGCGCGGGTGCTGCCGGCGGACGGGTGCGCGGCGCTGAACGCCGACGACCCCTCCTTCGCCCCCGCCGCCGAGATCGCGCGCGCCCGCGGCCAGCGCCTGATCGCCGTCGGCCGGGCCGAGACCGCCGACCTGCGCCTTCTCTCGGCCGAGTTCCACGAGACCGGCCAGACCCTGCTTTTCTCCTGGCAGGGCGAGACCTTTCAGGCCGAGCTGCCCCTCGTCGGCGCCTTCCAGGGCGAGAACGCGCTGATGGCCGCAGCCCTTGCCATCGGCTGCGGCGAGGATCCCCGCGCGGTCTTCGCCGCCCTCCCCGCGCTGACCGGCGTGAAGGGGCGGATGGAGCATGTGGCGACCCGGGCCAACGGCGCGCGGGTCTACGTCGACTATTCCCACACGCCCGACAGCCTCTCGACCGCCATCGCCGCCCTGCGGCTGCACACGCCGGGGCGGCTGGTGGTGGTGTTCGGCGCGGGCGGCGACCGCGACGCCGGCAAGCGCCCGCTGATGGGCCAGGCCGCGCTCGCCGCCGACATCGCGGTGGTGACCGACGACAACCCCCGCTCGGAGGACCCCGCGAAAATCCGCGCCCAGATCCTCGCCGGCGCCGAAAATGCCGACCCCGCGCCGATGGAGATCGGCGACCGCGCCGAGGCGATCCTTGCGGCGGTGGACATGCTCGGGCCGCAGGATCGCCTGTTGATCGCCGGCAAGGGTCATGAAACCGGCCAGATCGTCGGCCAGGAGGTGATCCCGTTCGACGACGCCGAACAGGCGCGCGCCGCCGTCCAGGTGCTGGACGCGGAAGACGATACGGGGGAGCCATGACCACGCTCTGGACCAGCGCCGAGGCCGAGGCCGCCACCGGCGGGCGCGCCACGCGCGCCTTCGACGCCTCGGGCGTGACCATCGACAGCCGGGCGGTGGAGGCGGGCGACCTGTTCGTCGCCCTCAGGGACGTGCGCGACGGCCACGACTTCGTCGCCGCCGCGCTTGCGGCCGGCGCCGCCGCGGCCCTGGTCTCCCGCATCCCCGAAGGGCTGGACGAGAGCGCGCCGCTGCTGCTGGTCGAGGATACGCTCAGGGCGCTCGAGGACCTCGCCGCCGCCGCCCGGGCGCGGACGAAGGCGAAGGTGGTCGCGGTCACCGGCTCGGTGGGCAAGACCTCGACCAAGGAGATGCTGCGCGCGGCGCTCAGGCCCCAGGGCGCGACGCATGCGGCCGAGAAGAGCTACAACAACCACTGGGGCGTGCCGCTGACGCTGGCGCGGATGCCCAGGGCGACCAGGTTCGCGGTGATCGAGATCGGCATGAACCATGCCGGCGAGATCCGGCCGCTGACGAAGCTCGCCCGCCCGCATGTGGCGCTGATCACCACCGTCGCCCCGGTGCACATGGCCCACTTCCGCTCCGAGGCCGAGATCGCCTTCGCCAAGGCCGAGATCCTCGAGGGGCTGGAGCCGGGCGGCGTGGCGATCCTGCCCCGCGACAACCCCCATTACGAGCGGCTGGCCCGGCGTGCGCGCAAGGTGGGGGTGAAGACGATCCTGCGCTTCGGCTCCTCCCCGCGCTGCACGGCGCGGATGATCAAGGCCGCGCCGGGGCCGGGGGGCACCACGCTGACCGCCCGCCTGCACGGGCGCCCCGCGCTGGTCAAGATCGGCGCCCCGGGCGCGCATTTCGCGATGAACGCGCTGGCCGTGCTGCTGGCGGCCGAGGCGCTGGGCGCCGACGCCGCGCGCGCCGCGCTCGCGCTGGGCGCCTGGCATGCGCCGGACGGGCGCGGCAGCCGCTGGCGCATCGCGCTCGACACCGCCGGCCTCGACGGCGCGGTGCATCTGGTGGACGAGAGCTACAACGCCAACCCCACCTCCGTGGGCGCGGCGCTGGACGTGCTGGCCGCCTCCGCCCCCGAGGACGGGTTCGGCCGCCATGTGAAGGGCCGCAAGATCGCGATCCTGGGCGACATGCTCGAGCTCGGCCCCGACGAGATCGCGCTGCATGCCGCGCTGGCGCGCCACCCCGCCATGGCCGCGCTCGACCGCATCCACACGGTCGGGCCGCTGATGAAGGCGCTGCACGACGCCCTGCCGAGCGACCGCCGCGGCCGCCACGCCGCGGACAGCGAGGTCATGGCGCGCGAGGTCCGCCGCCTGCTTGACGCCGGCGACGTGGTCATGGTGAAGGGCTCGCTCGGCGCGCGGATGGCGCGCGTGGTCGCGGCCGTCAAGGCGCTCGGCCGCCCCGCGCCCGAGCTCCCCGACGGCGAGGACGAAGGACCCGACGCCTGATGCTGTATCACCTGCTCACCCCCCTCTCGCAGGGCGGCGACGTGTTCAACCTCTTCAACTACCTGACCTTCCGGTCGGGGGGCGCGTTCCTGACGGCGCTGTTCCTCAGCTTCGGCTTCGGCAACCCGATCATCAACGCCCTGCGGCGGATGCAGAAGAAGGGGCAGCCGATTCGCTCCGACGGGCCCGAGGGGCACCTGCTGACCAAGAAGGGCACGCCGACCATGGGCGGCGTGCTGATCCTGTTCTCGCTGCTGCTGTCGACCCTGATGTGGTCGGACCTGTCGGAGGGCTACGTCTGGGTCGTGGTGGGGGTCGTCGCCGGCTTCGGCGCCATCGGCTTTGCGGACGACTATCTCAAGGTCTCCAAGTTCGACGTGAAGGGCGTGCCGGGCAGGATCCGGCTGGGCGCGGGCTTCGCCATCGCGCTGGCCGCGGCCCTCGTCTGCGTCTGGCTGCAACCCGCGCCGCTGTCGGGCGCGCTGGCGCTGCCGATCTTCAAGGACCTGCTGATCGACCTCGGCATCCTGTTCTACCCCTTCGCGATGCTGGTGATCGTGGGCGCGGCCAACGCCGTGAACCTGACCGACGGGCTCGACGGGCTGGCGATCATGCCGGTGATGATCGCCGGCGCCGCGCTGGGCTTCATCGCCTATGTCGTCGGCCGCACCGACTTCACCGAATACCTCGGCCTCTCCTACGTCCCCGGCACCGGCGAGATCGCGGTCTTCGCCGCCGCCCTGATCGGGGCGGGCCTGGGCTTCCTGTGGTTCAACGCGCCGCCGGCGCAGGTGTTCATGGGCGACACCGGCTCGCTCGCGCTGGGCGGGGGCCTCGGCGCCATCGCGGTGGCGACCAAGCACGAGATCGTGCTGGCGGTGATCGGCGGTCTCTTCGTCGTGGAGGCGATGTCGGTCATCATCCAGGTCGGCTATTACAAGATGACCAAGAAGCGGGTGTTCCTGATGGCGCCCATCCACCATCACTTCGAGAAGCTCGGCTGGCAGGAGCCCACCATCGTGATCCGCTTCTGGATCATCTCGGTGATCCTGGCGCTGGTCGGCCTCGCCACCCTGAAGCTGCGGTAGGGAGATCATGGCGCGCGGGCCCCGTCTCTTCGTCATTTCGGGCTGCTCGGGCGGCGGCAAGTCCACGCTGCTGGCCGAGATGGCCGCCCGCGGCTGGGCCACCGCCCCCGAGCCCGGCCGCGAGGTGGTGCGCGAGGAGACGGAGCAGGGCGGCGACGGCCTGCCCTGGGCGAACCTGACCCGCTTCGCCGAGCTCTGCACCGCCCGCGCCGCCGCCGACCACGAGGCCGCCCTGGCCCGCCCCGGCGCCACCCTTTTCGACCGCTCGATCCTCGACGCCGTGGCGGCGCTGGAGCGGGCGGGCCTGCCGGTTCCCCCCGCCATGGCCGCCGAGCTGGCCGCGCGGCGCTACCACTCCCCCGTCTTCCTCGCCCCGCCCTGGCCCGAGCTGCACCGCCCCGATGCCGAGCGTCGCCTCGACATGGCCGCGGCCGTGGCCGAGCACGATCACCTCGAAACCCGCTACCCCGCCGAGGGCTACCGGACCGAGCCGCTCCCCCGTCTGCCGGTGGCGGAGCGGGCGGACTGGCTCGAGGCCCGGCTCGGCGCGCTGGAGGCCGCCGCATGATCCCCGTTCCCGGTTTCGACGGCGCCCGGGTGGGCGTCCTGGGCCTCGGCCGCTCCGGCCTCGCCGCCGCCCGCGCGCTGGCCGCCGGCGGCGCGGTCCCGGTCTGCTGGGACGACGGCGAGGCCGCCTGCGC
>CAXGVP010000411.1:0-4347 GCA_964013055.1 uncultured Albimonas sp. | reverse complement strand
GCCCCCCTCGGCCGCCCGGCTGTCGCCGGGGGCCGGTCGCGGGCGTGGCGCCGGGCCGGCCGGAGGCCGGAAAACGCGCCGAAGGCGCGCCCGCGCTGCCGGGCCGAAGGCGCGATCTCTCGTGTGACCTGTGCGGCGTCGGCGGGCGGGTTTGGGTGAGGGTTGGTCCGGGACGCCGGCCGCCTCGCGGGCGGCCGGCGCGGGGTGCGTCCTCAGGGGGCATCGAGCCCCCTTCGGCCGCCCGGCTGGCGCCGGGGATCCGGGGGCAGGCGGTGCGACAGGAGCTGGAGCCGGCAGGGTGGGCCCCGCGCCGGAGGGGCGCCAGGGCGCCGCCCCGGAGGGGCGCCAGGGCGCCGTGCCTGGCGCCTGGCCGAAGGCCACGCGAGCGCGCCGAAGGCGCGCTCGCGCGGGTCGCCGCCGTCAGGCGGCGAAACTCCGGGGCAGGGCGCGGCTCAGCGGGGCTCGAGGAGCTCCCACGGGTCGGGCAGCACCGGCATCGGGCATTCGATCAGCGTGGGGCCGGGGCGGGAGATCGCCCAGGTCAGCGCCTCGCCGAGGGCCTCGGGGGTCTCGGCCAGTCGGGCCTCGGCGCCGAAGCTCTGCGCATAGGCCACGAAGTCGGGGTTGCGCAGCTCGGTCGCGATCAGCTTGCCGCCGTGGATCTGGTCCTGCATCCGGCGCACGTTGCCGTAGGCGCCGTCCGAGAACACCACCGCCGTCGCCGCGATCCCGTGCTGCACGGCCGTCGCCATCTCGTTGGCCGTGAACAGGAAGCCGCCGTCGCCGCAGAGCGCCACGACAGGCGCCTCGGGCAGGGCGGTCTTCACCCCCAGCGCGGTCGCATAGGCGAAGCCCAGCGTGCCCTGGTAGCCTGGCGTGATCAGCCGTCGCGGCCGGTCCATGGGCAGGGCCGCCGTCGCCGCATAGCCGATCTGGGTGTAGTCGCAGACCACCGCCGCCTCCATCGGCAGGGCGGCGCGGATCGCGCGCAGATAGGCCATCTGCGGGGCCAGCCGCTCCTCGAAGAGGGCGGCCTTGCGCGCCTTCAGGTCCGACACGCGGGCGGCGCGGGCGGCCACGTCGGCCGAGACCTCCGCCTGCGAAAGGGCGGCGGCCAGCGCCGGGACCACCTCGGCTGCATCCGCCTCCAGCGCCACGGTCGGCGGCGCCCCGCGGGAGAACTGGGCGGGGTCGAGATCCACCCGGATCACCGCCTGCCCCTCCTCCAGCCCCCAGCGGCGGCGGGGATCGTGCAGGCGGGTGCCGACGGCGAGGATCACGTCGGCCTCGCGCCACAGCTCCCGCCCCTCCCAGGTCCCCACCGCCCAGGGGTGGTCGGTGGGGAGCACGCCGACGCCGGTCAGGTGGCTGACGACGGGCGCGCCGATGCGGTCCGCGATCGCGGCCAGCCCCTCGCCGCAGGAAAGCGCGCCGGAGCCGATCCAGATCAGCGGCCGCTTCGCGCCCGCCAGCAGGGCGGCGGCCTGGTCCATCGCCACCGCGTCCGGCGCGGGAACCGAGCGCGCCGCCGCCTCGACCCGCGCCCCCTCGGCGGGTTTGCGCAGCACGTCGGCGGGCAGCTCCACCCCCGCCGGCGCCCGGCCCGAGGCCAGCGCCGCGAAAGCGTCCTGCATCACGCCCGCGACCGCCGAGGCCTCCCGCGCGATGCCGTGGCTGCGGGTCAGCCCGTCGAGGATCGCGGACTGGTCGGGCAGCTCGTGCAGCTCGCCTCCGCCCAGCCCGATCGCCTTCGAGACGATCTGCCCGATCACCGCCAGCACCGGCGCATGCACCGCGTAGGCCGTGGACAGGGCGGCGGTGGTGTTCAGGAACCCCGGCCCGGGCACCACGGCGTAGGCGCCGACGCGCCCGCTCGCCATCGCGTAGCCGAGCGCCATGTAGGCCGCCCCCTGCTCGTGGCGCGGATGGATCACCCGCAGCCGGTCGGTCGCGCCATGCAGCGCGTTCATCAGGTGGTCGAGCTGCACGCCCGGCAGGGCGAACAGCGTGTCGATGCCGTTGGCGATCAGGCTCTCGACCGCGACCTCGCCCCCTGTCGGAGCGTTCGCGGAAGCCTGCGGGGCGGAGCTGGGGGCGGCGGTCATCTTCGGGATCCTTCCTCCGGTGGGGTCATGTCGCGGCGCGCGCCTCGGCCCCGGCGGAGGGCCGGGGGCGAAAAAGTCGCAACATCATGACCTTGGGTCATCGCTTTTCCGGCATCTCGTGCCGGCGCATTGTCGCTGCGTCACTTGCGGAGGGAAACGCAAAATGACGTTCAACACTCACTTCATGGCCGCGGCGCTGGCCGTGCCGCTTGCGCTTGGGGCGCAGGCGGCGAACGCGCTGACCGTCGACTTCGGCGGCGAGCCGGGCGCACTGCCCTTCAGCCAGCACGGCTTCACGTTCACGCAGACCGTCGGCTCCGCCGCCCATGTCGGCGACCGGGTCGCCTTGAGATACTTCACGCTCGGCCTCGTCCCGATCCCCGACCTCGGCGACACGGTCGAGGTCGCGCTCGACGGCGGCGGGAGCTTCACCTTCGACGCCTTCACCATCGGCGGCCCGAGCAACGGCGTCCCCTTCGACGTGCTGACCATCTACGGGCTCGTCGGCGGCACGGTCACCCAGACGCTGACCGGGGTCACGCCGGCCGGCGACGGCTCGGCCCCCGAGGCCTGGTCGACCGGCTTCTCCGCCCCCGTCGACACGGTGCGCATCGTGCTGAGCGAGCTTGGCTCGGAGGGCATGTGGTTCGACACGATGACCTTCGACGAGCCGGCCTCCGCCGTGCCGCTGCCCGGCGCCCTGCCGCTGCTGGCGGCGGGGATCGGCGGGCTGGCGCTGCTGCGCCGAAGCGCCTGAGCCGAGCGCGGGCGCGGCCCCGGCCGCCCCCGCCACTCCGCAAGATCCCGGGCCGGCTTCGGCCGGCCCGGAGACCCGGGCGATCCGGGGGCCGGTGGGGGCCGGTCCGCGGAGCGCTAGGGTCAATGGCGATAGTCCGGCTGCTCGCGGTCCAGCTTCCGGCGCAGGGCCTGCCAGGGCAGCCAGCCCTTGTTGGGGCCCGGGGTGAACTGGGCCGCGGTGCGCTCGACCACCTGGGTGGGCGGGATCGACAGCTCCGCCCCCGTCGACTGGGCGGCGACCTGCAGGCGGCAGACCTGCTCGAGGTAGTACATGTTGTAGAAGGCCTCGGGCACGTTCCGACCCACGGTCAGCAGGCCGTGGTTGCGCAGCAGCAGGCAGGTCGCGGTCCCCAGATCCCGCACGATCCGCTCGCGCTCCGACAGGTTGTCGTCCGCCGCGATCCCCTCGTACTCGTGGATCGCCACCCGGCCGTGGAACTCCATCGCCATCTGGTTGAGCATCAAGAGGCCCCCCGCCTGCGCGCAGACCGTCATCCCCGCCTGGGTGTGGGTGTGCATCACGCAGGCGGCGTTGGGCGCCTCGCGGTGCACGGCGGAGTGGATCACGAAGCCCGCCGGGTTCACCGGCCACGAGGTCTCCTGCTTCGGCTCGCCGTCCGCGTCGACCAGCACCAGCGAAGACGCCATGATCTCCTCGAACAGCAGGCCGTAGGGGTTCACCAGGAACTGGTGGCCCTCGCCCGGGACCCGCACGGACAGGTGGGTGAACACCGTGTCCGTCATCCCGAACAGCGCGATCAGGCGGTAGGCGGCGGCGAGATCCTCGCGCAGCTCCTGCTCGGTCGGCACGTGGTCGGGGCCCGGCGGCTGGGGCAGGGCGCTGGGCAGGTTGGCGGAATTCAGCATGGGAAGGCTCCGGGAGGGGGCGGCGAGGCGGCGGGGTCGGCCGAGAGCGGGTCGTCCCGCTCGGTCCGGGTGCGGTTGACGGGGGCGGCGCGGTCGGGATGGCCCAGGGCGATCCCCACCGGCAGGCGCAGCGCGGGGTCGACGCGCAGGAACCGCGCCACCGCCTCGCCATGCATCGCCCAGTCGGCCTGGGGACAGGCGCCGAGCCCCGCCTCCTCGATCAGCAGCAGCAGGGTCTGGAGGTAGATGCCGAGGTCCAGCCACTGCCAGGCCACGGCCTCCCGCGGCATCAGCAGGAACACCCCGACGGGGGCGCCGAAGAACTGGAAGTTCTCCTCGTTCCAGGCGGCGCGGGCGGCGGCGTCGGTCCGCTCGATGCCCAGCGCGCCATAGAGGATCGTTCCATTGTCCACCCGCCGGCGGGTCCAGTCCTCGGGCGGGACGGCGGGGGAGAAGGGCGGGTCGACCGGCTCTCCCGCAGGTTCGGCCGCGCGCAGCTCGCGCATCATGGCGCGCAGGGCGGCCATCTCCTCGCCCGCCACGATCCGCGCCGCCCAGGGCTGCACGTTGGAGCCCG
>CAXGVP010000410.1:0-4353 GCA_964013055.1 uncultured Albimonas sp. | reverse complement strand
ACCCATTCCTGTCCGCGGCCAGCGCGGACGGCGCACCCCAGTCCGCGGCCAGCGCGGACGGCGCATTCCAGTCCGCGGCCGGCTCGGACGGCGCCCCCTCCTCCGCGCCCGGCTCGGACGAAACCTCCGCGACCCGCCCTCCGTCGGGCGGCGGCGGCGCCGGCGTGCGCCGGATGGGCCATGACCTCTTCGGGCTGGTGGAGGCGGGCGGCGCCCTGCTCGCCGTGCCCGCGGACTGCATCCGCGAGGTGACCGCGCTGCGCCCGTTGTCGCGCCTGCCCGGCGACGCGCCCGCCCTGCGCGGCGCCCTCGACCTGCGGGGCGACATCATTCCGGTGCTGGCCCTGGACCAGCTGCTCGGCCTGCCGGAGACCGACTCGACCGACCCCTCGCGCAAGGTGGTGCTGGTGCTGCGCCGCGACGGCTGGCTGGTGGGGCTGCTGGCCGACGTGGTCCGGGGCATGAAGCGGGCCAGGCCGGAAGAGGCAGCGCCGCTCCGGGGACCGACCGGCGGGCTGGCGGATCGGGCGATCCTGGTCGCCGGGCGCTCGGCCGCCGCGCTGGACCCGGCGCGGCTGTTCGCGATCCCCGGCCTGCCGCGCGTGGCCGAACGCACCAGCGCGACCGTCGCCGACAGCCGCCAGGGCGGCCGCGACGCCCTGCTCACCTTCGAGAGCCAGGGCGTGCGGCTGGCGGTCGAGGCCCTGCGCGTCGACGCCGCCCTGCCCGACGCCGAGGTCCGGATCACCGCGCTGACCAGCGGCTGGTGCCATGGCCATATCGACCACCACGGTCGGCGGGTCGCGATCCTCGACACGCTGGACCTGCTGCAGATCGCCCCGCCCCGCCCGCCGCGCCAGTCGACCGAGGCGCTGGTCCTGCGCCTGGGCGACGACCTTCTCGTCGCCCTCGAGATCGACCGCGTCTGCGACATCCGGCGCGTGTCGCCGGACGAGTTCGCGGCCCTCCCCGACCTGGGCGTGTCGGAGAAGATCTCGGCCCTGCTGGCGGAACCCGACTCGGAGACGCTGGTAATCGACTTCGACGCCTTCGCCGCGGACGAGGACATCCGGGCGGTGGCGCGCGGCGCCGCGGGCGCCGCCACGACCGAGGCGCAGGACCGGGCGGAGGCCGCGCAGGGCCGCGCGAAGGCGGATCATCGGCCCTACCTGGTGTTCCACGCCGGCGCCGACTACGCGGCCCCGCTGTCGGCGATCTCGGAGATCATCCCCTTCCCCGACCGCATCGCGCGCCTGCCGCTGCGGCGCGAGGGGCTGCTGGGCGGCTTCGCCCATCGCGGCGTGACCGTGCCGCTGTTCGACCTCGCCCACCTGCTCGGCCGCCCCAGCGAGGACCGCCCCCGCTATGTGCTGCTGGTGGGCGAGAGCCGGGGACGCCGCGGCTATGCGATCCACATGCTCAACTCGGTCGAGCCCGGCGCCTGGAAGGTCGACGACCGCGGCGACATCGTCGGCCGCAGCCGCAACCTGGTGATGCTGGGCGCTGGGTCGGGACGCCGCCTGATGACCGGCGTCGACCTCGCCGAACTGGCGGCCGACGCCTGAGGACGGGTCTCGGCGGCCGGCCGAGCCGGGGCCGCGAAGGCCTCGGCGCACTCGAAATCGTCCGCCCGGACATGGCGGACGTTACGTCGCCCCCTCGGGGCGGTCAACGGTCCCGGTGGGGACGCAACTGGAAGGAAGAGACTATGGCGATCGAGAAAAGCCTCGCTTCGACCAGCCTCGCCGAGGTGGTCGACCGGATCCTGGAGAAGGGCGTCGTCGTCGACGCGTTCGTGCGCGTGTCGCTGGTGGGGATCGAACTCCTCGCCATCGAGGTCCGCGCGGTGATCGCGTCCGTCGAGACCTGGCTGAAGTACGCCGAGGCCATCGGGCTGACGACCGAGCCGCAGGCCGCGTGATCCTGCGGCCGGGCCGTCGGCTGGAGGCGGATCGTCGATCCGCCTCCAGCCGGACGGCGCGCCGCCGGATCGACCGCCCCGCCCCTTTCGCGCCCGTGCGACGCGCCGCGTCGCGCGGCGTGACGCGCAGACCAGACGGGAGCCGCGAATGAGCGACGTCAGCCCCCCCAAGACCGAGGACTTCCGGGCCCAGGCCCGCCGGGTGCGCGAGGAGGCGCGGGCGAAGGTCGCCGCCCTGAAGGCCGAACGCATGAGCCGGCGCGGCGCCCCGCCTGCGGCGAAGGCGAAGCCCGCCCTGTCCGCGCCCCCGCGGCCCGAGGCCGAAGCCGCCGTCCCGGCGCCGGCGCCGGAAACCGAGAGCGTCGCCGAGCCTACGCCCCAGGACGCCGGGGCGGCCCCGCCCCCGCCGACCTCCGAGGACAGCCTCTCGCTCTCGCCGCCGCGCGCGCGGAAGAAACCGAAGGGCGCGTCCGCCGCCGACGAGCCGCCTGCCTCCGACGGCCGGGGCAAGTCCCGCAAGACGCAGCCCGGCCGGACCCGGGCGCCCGCCCGCGGCGGCTCGAAAGCGGCGTCCCGGCCCAGGGCGTCGCCGCCCGCCGACCAGGCGGAAGCCGCCCCGAGCGGACCGGCGGAGCCCGCTCCCAAACCCACGCGACCGCGCCGCACCGCCGGCGCGAGGCGACCGCAGCCCGCACGAAGCGCGCCGCCTCCGCCTGACGGGCCCTCCGGCGACCAGCTTCAGCCGGAGACGGAAATGATCGTCTCGGCGCGCGCCGCAGGCGTGGTCGCCGCCGCCGCCCGGCGCAGCGCGGGGACCGAGACCGCCTCGCCTCCGCCCCCCGCGGCGGAGACCCGCCCCGCGCCGCCGCCGCCCTCCGACGCGCCCGCCCCCGGCGAGACCGGCGCCAGGGCGGCCGACGCCCCTCCGCCGCCCGTCGTGACGGCTGATTCGGGGACGGACGCCGCCGAGGCCCTGGCCATCGCGGAGGCTCGCGACAGCGGCTCGCCGGAGCCGAACAGCTCCGATCTGGACCGGCTCCCCGGTGCGGGGCCTGGCCTGCTGTGGATGCTGCGCCGCAACGGAATCGACACCCTCGCCGCGCTCGCCGCGGCGGATCCCGCGGAGTTGCGCGGCCGCCTAGGGCTGGTCGGCGAGTTGCTCGACATCGGCGCCTGGATCCAGGCGGCCCGCGACGAAGCCGTCTGACCCCTCGTCAGGCCCGGTCCTCCGCCGACGCCTCGCGCACGGGTCCCCCCGTGCGACGCATCGCCAGGCCGGATCCAGCGCGCGTTGGATCCGGCTTGCGCCGTTGCGCAGGCTTGGTTTCGGCGGGGCTGCGGGGGCACGCGGGGCGCGCCGGGACGGTCAACGCGCATTAACTCGATTATTTCGAGGTCGAAGCCCGATGACCGGCGCCAGGAAACCTTCCCTTAACTCGTGTCGAGCAGAAAAGCGCTGCGTCCAACGGGTTGGGTCGCAGACCCCTGCTGGCAGGATCGCGCACCGGGTTCAGGGCAGACGGAGCATGTCGAGCATGAACGACATCGGGTTTCTCAGAAAGTCCGACGAACGATACGAGTTCTACTACCCCGAGCTCGGTCTGATCATTCGCGGAAGCTATGCCGAATGGGTGCTGGAGGCGGCGGGCGAGATCATCGCCCGGGCCGAGAAGATGCGCGCAGAAGGCCAGATCGACGAACTCGCGACCTTGGCCGAATTCGGCGAAGCGGCCGAGATCGAGGTGGAGTCGGCCAGGTTCGACGCCAACGCCCGCTTCGAGGCGATTCCCCAATGCGTCGTGTCGATGGGCACCATCGACTACCACTGGGTCTCCCCCGACGGGCGTGGTGCGGGCGAGGACCATATGGGTCTGCGCCGGATTCACGACACGTCCCGCACCCGCAACGACTCCTTCCTCAAGAACGTCGACGGCGTCGACAGTTCTTCCACCTGAGCCCGCGCGTCGTCACGAGGATAGACACCCATGGAAATCATCCCCTTCGGCAGCCAGGACATCGACAACATCCTGCACCGCGAGCCTCAGCGCGCCGAGTATCTGCCGTTCGGCGCCGTGCTTCTCGACCGCAACGGCAAGATCCAGAAGTACAACAAGGCCGAGGGCCTCATCGCGGGCCGCGATCCCGGGGCCGTGATCGGCAAGGACTTCTTCAACGACATCGCGCCCTGTGCAAAGGGCAAGCGGTTTCATGGCGAATTCCTGAAGTTCCACAAGTCGGGCTCGGTGAACACGATGTTCAACTACGAGTTCGCCTACAAGGGCGCCGACGTGAAGGTTCGCATCCATCTCAAGTCGCAGCCCGACGGCCAGAGCTGCTGGCTGTTCGTCAAGCGCGTCTGACGGCGGCGCGGCGATGACGGAGGCGGGCGAAACAGCGGCGACGGTCACGGTCAGCCCCGTGGCGCGCGCGCT